>DASWMK010000287.1 GCA_036399815.1 Acidimicrobiales bacterium | reverse complement strand
GGCGGCGTCGGGCGGGATGTGGCTGACGGGCTGGCCGGACGGCGCGCCCCGCCCCGGCGGCGCGGGCGCGCTCGTCGCCGCCGAGCGGTGGGCGGCCGCCTTCCGCGACCTCGCCGCCCGGCTCGGGAGGCCGGTCGAGGTCGACGCCGCGGTCGCGCTGTTCGGCCGGGCCGCGCTGGCCGGCTACGGGCGGCGGGGCCGGACCTCGGCCGGGGGGCGGTGCCGGCTGCTGCCGGCCGCCGACGGCTGGGTGGCCGTCCACCTGGCCAGGCCGGAGGACGAGGAGGCGGTCCCGGCCGTCGTCGGCGGGGACGAGACGGCGCCGCCGTGGGACGCGCTGGCCCGCTTCGCGGCCGCCACGCCGGCCGAGGAGGTGGCGGCCAGGGCCCAGCTGCTCGGCGTGCCGGCCGCCGCGCTCGGGACGGCACCGGCCCGGCCGCTGCCCCCGGTCGGGGTGCCGCCGGGCCGGCCGCCGCCCGCCCGGCCGCCGATCGTCGTCGACCTGTCGGCCATGTGGGCCGGGCCGCTGTGCGCCCACCTGCTCGGCCGGGCCGGCGCCAGGGTCGTCAAGGTGGAGAGCCGGCACCGCCCCGACGGGGCCCGGGCCGGCGACCCCGCCTTCTTCGGCTGGCTCCACGCCGGCCACGAGCAGGTCACCCTCGACCTCCGCACCCAGGGCGGCCGGGACGACCTGCGCCGGTTGCTCGACGGCGCCGACGTCGTCCTCGAGTCGTCCCGCCCCCGCGCCCTGCGCCAGCTCGGGATCGACGCCGGCGAGGTGGTGGCCGGGACCGGGTGCACCTGGGTGTCGATCACCGGCCACGGGCGGGAGGGGCCGGCCGGCGACCTGGTGGCCTTCGGCGACGACGCCGCCGTTGCCGGCGGCCTGGTGGCGGCGGACGAGGGCGGCGGCCCGGTGTTCTGCGCCGACGCCGTGGCCGACCCGCTCACCGGCCTCCTCGCCGCCGCCGCGGCGGCGACGGCCGTGCTCGACGGCGGCGCCCGCCTCCTCGACGTCGCCATGCGCGACGTGGCCGCGGCCGCGGCGGGCGAGGACGTCGGCGGCGACGACGCCGAGGTGGTGGCGACGGCCGCCGGGCGGTGGGCGGTGCGGGTGGCGGGCGAGGCCCACGAGGTCCGGCCGCCGCGGCCGCCCCGGCCGCCCCGGCCGCCGTCGTGAGCCTGCTCGTCGTCGGCGGGGAGGTGGGCGGCCGGGCCGGCGTCGACGTCCGGGTCGAGGGCGGCGTGGTCACCGAGGTGGGCGCCGGGCTCCGCCCGGGGCGCGGCGACGACGTCGTCGAGGCCGGCGGCGGCGCCGTGCTGCCGGGCCTGCACGACCACCACGTCCACCTCCGGGCCCTCGCCGCGGCCCGGGCGTCGGTGGCCGTCGGCCCGCCCGGGGTGCGGGACCGGGCCGCGTTCGCCGACCGACTCCGCCGGGCCGTCGCCGCCGCCCCGCCCGGCGGCTGGGTGCGGGCCACCGGCTACCACGAGTCGGTGGCCGGGCCCCTCGACCGCCACGCCCTCGACGCCGTCGTCGGCGACGCCCCCGTGCGGGTCCAGCACCGCACCGGGACGCTGTGGGTGCTGAGCTCGGCCGCCGTCCGCCTCGCCGGGGTGGACGCCTGCCCGCTCCCCGGCGTGGAGCGGGACGGGGCCGGCCGGCCGACGGGACGCCTGTGGCGCATGGACGGCTGGCTGCGCGCCGCCGTCCCCGCGGTGCCGGCCGACCTGGCCGCCGTCGGCCGCGAGGCGGCGGCCAGGGGCGTCACCGGGCTGACCGACGCCGACCCCGAGCGGGCGCCCGGCGCGGTCGAGGCGCTGGCCGCCCTCCCCCAGCGGGTCCACGTGATGGGACCGCTCGGCCTCGCCGTCCCCGACGGCACCCGCCTCACCGTCGGCCCGGTGAAGGTGATCCTCCACGACGAGGAGCTGCCGGCCCCGGCCGACCTCGCCGCCACCGTGGCCGCCGCCCACGCCGAGGGCCGGCCGATCGCCGTCCACTGCGTCACCCGCGTCCAGCTGGTCGTCGCCGCCCTGGCCCTCGACGAGGCCGGCGCCCGGCCGGGCGACCGGATCGAGCACGCGTCGGTCGCCCCCGACGACCTGCTCCCCCACCTCCGCCGCCTCGGCGTCACGGTCGTGACCCAGCCCAACCTCGTGGCCGAGCGGGGCGACGAGTACCGGCGCGAGGTCGACCCCGACGACGTGCCCCACCTCTACCGCTGCCGGTCTCTCGTCATGGCCGGCATCCCGACGGCCGGCAGCACCGACGCGCCGTTCGGCGGCGCCGACCCGTGGGCGGCCGTGGCCGCCGCCGTCGACCGGCGCACGGCGTCGGGCGCCGTCCTCGGCGAGGCCGAGCGCCTCGACCCGGCCGCGGCGCTGGCCCTGTTCCTCGGCCCGGCGGAGGCGCCGGCCGAGCCCCGGCGGGTCGAGCCCGGGGCGCCGGGCGACCTCTGCGTGCTGGCCGCGCCCCTCGCCGAGGTGCTGGCCGACCCGGCGGCGGCCCGGGTCGCGGCCACCGCCGTGGCCGGCGAGGTGGTCCACCGCCGGGACCGGTGAGCCCCGGGCGCACGGTCCCCCTTGTGCGCGGCCTCAGTTAATCCTTATAATGATGTGACTCTACTCCGCTGCTCCCTCGAGGAAGGCACGCCCGATGGCGCTCGACGACGGCCGCCCCACCACGGACGGCTCCCGGTCGCGGTCCCCCCTGGGGGGCGGCGTGATGGTCGCCCCCGCACCCCCGGCGGGCGACGGCCGGCGCAAGCTCAAGACCTCCGAGCGGGTCGCCGTGGAGCTCGTCCGCGACATCGCGGCCAGGGGGCTGAGCAGCGGCGACCGCCTCCCGCTGGAGGCGGCCATGCTCGAGGAGTACGGCGTCAGCCGGGCCTCGCTCCGGGAGGCGCTGCGGCTCCTCGAGGTGCAGGGGCTGATCGTGATCCGGCCCGGCCCGCGCGGCGGCCCGGTGGTCGGCACCGTCGACCCGGCCCACCTCGCCCACACGGCCACGCTCTACTTCCACCTGGGCGCCTACACCTACCGCGAGCTGTTCGAGGCCCAGGTGCGCCTCGAGCCGGTGTGCGCCGAGCTGGCCGCCCGCCACGACGACCGCCTGCTCGTGCGCAGGACCATGGAGCCGTTCCTCGCCCGCAACGGCGTGCAGGGCCCCCGCGCCTACCGCGACGCCTACGTCCGCTTCCACCAGGGCATCTACGTGCTGGCCGGCAACGGCGTGCTCACCCTGCTGGCCAGGGCGGTCACCCACGTCGTCACGAACCACGTGGTGGCGACGATGGAGCCGGTCGAGCTGCGGCCGGCCATCGTCGACGAGCACCGGGCGCTGGCCGAGGCGGTCATCGCCGGCCGGGCGGCGCTCGCCTACCGGTTGATGGAGCACCACTTCGCCCAGCAGCTCGACTTCTACAAGCGGCGCTGGCCGTCGCGCTTCGACGAGGTCATCGAGTGGCGCTGAGGGTTGTGCCTCGCTGCGATGCGCACTATAGTGCGCAGTACCAATAGCGCAGTGCGAAAGGAACCCCCGCCATGGCCACCACCCCGACCATCGCCGACGCCGCCGGCACCGTCATCGACCTCGTCACCTCCGTCCAGGAGCGCATCCTCGACGCCAACCGCGAGCTGGCCGGCCGGGCCGCCGACGTCGTCCCGTCGGTGCCGTGGCCGGTCGACGCCGCCGCCCCCACCCAGGTCGCCGAGCAGGCCTTCGACCTCCAGGCCAAGCTCCTCGAGGCCAACAAGCGCTTCGCCATGGAGCTGCTCGGGGCGTGGGCCCCGGTCGCCGGCGAGAAGGCCGACGCGGACGGGCGGTAGCGTCACCCGCCCATGGATGCGGCCGAGGCGCTGTGGAAGGACCACCTGCGGCGCCTCGGCGAGCACATCAGGGCCCAGCGCCAGCTGCACCGGCTGTCCCAGCGCGAGCTGGCCCGGCTGGCCGACCTGTCCGACACGTACATGAGCCAGCTGGAGCGGGGCCTCCACGAGCCGTCGATCCGGGTCCTGCGCCAGCTGGCGGAGAGCCTCGGCCTCCGCCCCGCCCAGCTGATCATGGACGCGGCCGGCATCCCCCTCGGCGACGAGGCGGTGTCGACCGAGGACGCCATCCGGCGCGACGAGCGGCTCACCGACGCGCAGAAGGAGGCGCTCCTCGCCGTCCTCCGCAGCTACCTGGACGCCAACCGGTAGTGACCGGCGCCGCTAGCTGATCGAGGCGCCGTAGACGGTCGAGAGCTCGGCCTTCAGGATCCGGCGCAGGAGCTTGCCGGTCTCGTTGTAGGGCAGGGCGTCGCGGATCTCGACGTGCGACGGCGTCTTCGAGGAGCGCAGCTCCTTCCTGACCCACTCCCTGAGCTCGTCCTCGGTGGCCGACCGCCCCTCGGCGAGGACGACGGCGGCCACGACCTTCTCGCCCCACTCCGTGTCGGCCACGCCGACCACGCCGGCGTCGGCCACCGCCGGGTGGGCCATGAGCACGTCCTCGATCTCGCCCGGCGACATGTTCTCGCCGCCCCGGACGATGACGTCGTCGAGGCGCCCCGACAGGTACAGGTAGCCGTCGTGGTCGAGGATCCCGCCGTCCCTCGTCGGGAACCAGCCGTCCTCCATCACGTCCTCTCGCCCGAGGTACTCGCCGGCCACCTGCTCGCCCCGCACCCAGATCTCGCCGGGCACGCCGGGGTCCGTGCGGTTGCCGCGGGCGTCGCGGATCTCGACCTCGAGCGTGGGCAGGGGCCGCCCCACCGAGCCCAGCCGGCGGCGGACCAGCGGGTCCGTGCTGCCGATGGCGTCCCGGTGGTCCTCGGGGGTGAGCACGGCGATCGTCGAGCTCGTCTCGGTCAGCCCGTAGGCGTTGACGAAGTCGACGTGGGGCAGCCACCCGAGCGCCCGCTCGATGACCGGCACCGGCATCTTCCCGCCCCCGTAGGACAGGTGGCGCAGCCTCGGGAGGTGCTCGTCCTCCCGCTCGAGCACGTCGAGGAGCCGGGCCAGCATCGTCGGCACGACCATCGCCTGGGTCACCGCCTCGTCGCGCGCCGCCGCCACCCAGTCCTCGGCGGTGAAGGCGGACAGGTAGTACGTCCTCCGCCCGCTGAACACGCCGGTGAGCACGGCCGACGTGCCGGCCACGTGGTACGGCGGCACGCTGACGAGCGCGGCCTCCTCCTCGTCGGCGCCCATGAACTCCACGGTGCCGATCACGTAGGACGTCAGGTGGCGGTGGCGGAGGACGGCCGCCTTCGGGTCGCCGGTGGTGCCGCTCGTGAACAGCAGGATGGCCACGTCGTCGGGGTCGCCGGGCGTGGTGACGTCCGCAGCGGCCTCGTCGTCGACCTCCTTCAGCTGGGCGAGGAAGTCGGCCCTCGTGACGAGCTCGACCCCTTCGACCTCGCCGACCCGGCCGGGCACGGGGTCCTCGACGACGGCGACGGCCGGGGCGATGCGGGCGAGGATGGCCCGCAGCTGGTCGTCGGCCAGCCGGTAGTTCAGGGGGACGTACGGCAGGCCGGCGAGCCCGCTGCCGAACAGGAGCATGGGGACGGCCTCGGAGTTCACGTCGACGAGGCCGACCCGCTCGACGCCCTTGTCGGCGGCCCAGACGGCCGTGCGGCGGGCCTGGTCCAGCAGCTCGCCGTAGGTGAGGCCGCCGTGGCGGGAGCCGAAGCCGACTCGCTCGCCGAAGCCCTCGGCCGCCATCTCGGGGAGGGTCGACAGATGCACGGTGGCCCCCGATCAGTCCGAGGACGGCAGGGGCTTGGCGTCCTTCAGCAGCAACGGCTCGTCGCCGAGGGCCAGCGAGGCCTCGCCGCCCTTGGTGCAGAGGACCTCGATGCCGACCGACTCGTCGGCGTAGCGCTTGCCGATCTTCGTGCCCGCGCTGTGGGCGGCGTCGACCGTGGCGTCGCCGGGCGCGTCGCCCCCGGCCACCATCGGGTGGCCGCCGCACCGCAGGTCGACGTCGTCCTTCGGCGCCTTGACGACGACCACCTCGGTGGTGTCGACCGCGCTCTTCAACTTGGTGCCTGGCCGGAGCTGCATCCGGTCCTCCTTGGTGTCCTGGTGCTCAGCCGCCGAGCACCGCGCTGTTGCCGTCCGTCCACACGACGTCCAGCCGGCGGTGGACGATCCGCCAGCCGTCGCCGTCGCGGGCCAGGCGGTCGGTGTAGGTGCCGGCGACGATGTAGTTGGCGCCGCCCTCGGTCCCCGGCCGGACGTGTTGGGCCTGGAAGTAGGTGGAGGCGTGGGCGACGTCGCCGTCGACGCGCACCTCGTGGTTGCCGAGCAGGTGCTGGCTGGCCGACAGCGGCTCGAGGGCGCCGCGGCACGCCGCCTCCACCGCCTCGTAGCCGTCGAGGGTGCCCATCCCCTCGAACTCGGCGACGACGTCCGGCGCGAAGCACTGCCGCAGCAGGTCCCAGTCGCGCCGGTCGAGGGCCGCGGCGTAGCGGACGCACACGTCCACGACCGCCTGCCGGTCGACGAGCGCGGCGATGGCGTCGCCCACCGCGCGCCTAGGCCCCGTCGACGATCGTGATGGCGCCCTCCGGGCAGGTGTCGGCGCCCAGCCTGGCCTGCTCCTCGAGGCCGGGCGGCACGTCGAACTGGGTGCCGGACTGCGCGCAGAACCCCTCGTCGTCGGCCTGGTACACCTCCCCGGCGACCGCGTAGCAGCGGCCCTGGCCGCTGCACAGCTCCTGGCTCACGGCGATGCGCACGGCGTGCTCCTCTCGTCAGACCGACCACGAGAGCGGCAGCAGGTCCAGCCCGCACTGCCACCCGTGCTCGGTCAGCGGCTCGTCGGTGACGATCTCGTAGTCCGGGATCAGCCGGTGCCACTCCTCCATGGCGATCAGGAGCTCGCGGCGGGCCAGGTGGGCCCCGGCGCAGCGGTGGGGCCCGGCGCCGAACGCGATGTGGCGGTTCGGGTTGCGGTCGATCACGACCTTGTCCGCGTCCTCGAACGCGCCCGTGTCCCGGCACCCGGACCACAGCGGCATGAGGACCATCTGCCCCTTCTTCATGGGGCAGCCCTCGTACTCGATGTCGGACTGGAGCTTGCGGGCCGGCGGCACGAACGCGTTGAACCGCAGCAGCTCCTCGATGGCCGAGGGGATCAGGCCGGGGTCCTCGACCAGCCGGCGCCGGTCCTCCGGGTGGGTGGCGAGGTAGTGGAAGTTGTAACCGAGCTGGCTCTTCGTGGTGTCGAGGCCGGCGAGCACGAGGGTCATCAGCATCGAGAGCAGGTACTCGCGGCTGATCGGCTCCCCGTCGATCTTCGCCTGGACGAGGTAGGTGACCATGTCCGTGTCCGGGTCGCGGGGGTTGGCCATGCGGTCGTCGACGAGGCGCTCCATGTACTGCATGACCTCGCCCTGCGCGGCCGCGCCGCCCTCCTGGTCGACCCCGGCCAGGCCCTTGAAGATGGCCCGGACCCACGTGACGAACTGGTCGGTGTCCTCGAGCGGGAGGTTCAGGGCGATGAGGAACACCTGCGTCGGGTAGACGTCGGCGAACTCCTCCATGAACTCGCAGTGCCCGCGGTCCCTGAATCGCTCGATGGTCTCGAGGCACGCCTGGCGGGCGATCGGGCTGAGGCGGTTCACCGCGCCGGGCGAGAAGCGGGCGTTGTAGAGCTGGCGGTACTTGGTGTGGAGGTCCGGCGGGAGGAACAGCGGGAGCAGCAGGTAGTCGGGGTTCGGGTCGGAGACGATCGTCGACTCGGTCGAGAACACCTCGACGTGCTGGAGGGCTCGGCGCATCGACTCGAAGCGGGTGAGCACCCAGTGGCCGTCGCCGACCTCGTTCCAGAAGGCCGGGTACCGGTCCCGCAGCCGGTCCCACTCCTCGAAGTGGGAGAGGACGGGGCCGGGCTGGCCGATGTCGACCGACAGGGCGGGCACCCCGCCAGGGCCGGTGGCGTGCTCCTGCTCCATCACCATGACGCGGTACCCCCGTCGACGTTGATCATCGCTCCCGTGATCCCGCCGCCCTCGTCGCTCGCCAGGAGGACCGCCACGGCGGCGACCTCCTCCACCGTGTTGAGCCGCTTGATCATCGACTCCTGCGCGTAGTTCTCGAGGAACTGCTCGTAGCTGATGCCCATGGCCTCGGCGGCGTCGGGCCCGACCGTCCTCGTGAGGTCGGTCTCCACCGAGCCGGGGCAGATGGCGTTGCTGGTGATGCCCCGCGGCCCGTACTCGAAGGCGACGGCCTTGGTCAGCCCGTGGATGGCGTGCTTGTTGGTGATGTAGTGGCTCACCATCGCCTTGGAGGCCTGCTTGCCCTCCGTGGAGGAGATGAAGATCACCCGGCCCCAGCCGCGGTCGAGCATGTGGGGCAGGGCCCGCCTCGTGCCCCAGAACGAGGCGTTGAGGTTGAAGTCGAGGGCGAACTGCCAGGCCTCGTCGGACAGCTCGTGGACGAGCGCGAAGCGGTCCGATCCGCCGGCGTTGTTGACGAGGATGTCGACCGACCCGTAGCGCGCCGCGGCCTCGTCGATCAGCGCCTCGACGTCGGCCTGGGACGTGACGTCGCCGGCGACGAAGTGGGCCCGGTCGCCGGCCTTCATCTCCTCGAGGGCCTGGCGGCCCTTCTCCGGCGAGCGGCCGTTCACGACGACCTTGGCGCCCTCGTCGAGGTAGGCCTCGGCGATCCCCCGGCCGATGCCGCGCGTGCCGCCGGTGATGACGGCGACACGGTCCTGCAGCTTCCCCATGTCGATCCCCCTGGATGGACGGTCGTGGTCAGGCCGAGCCGACGGCGCTCAGCTCGTCGTCGAACTTCGCCTGCGCGTGGGCGCGGAGCTTCGGGAGGTGCTGGGTCGGGAAGAGGTCGTCGCTCGGCCGGTGGTCCTTCAGCAGGACCTTCGCGAGGGTGACCTTGTGGACCTCGGTGGCCCCGTCGGCGAGGCCCATGTGGAACGACTCGAGCACCATCGAGCCGAACGGCATCTCGTCGGACACCCCGAGCGAGCCGTGGATCTGCAGCGCGCGGGAGGCGACGTCGTGGAGCACGGCCGGCATGGCCGCCTTCACGGCCGAGATGTCGGCGCGGACCTTCTGGTAGTCCTTGTAGCGGTCGATCCTCCACGCGGTCTGCAGCACGAGCAGCCGGAACTGCTCGATCTGGATCCAGGAGTCGGCGATCATCTCCTGCACCAGCTGCTTGCGGGCCAGCACCTCGCCCTTGGTGACCCGGGAGAGGGCCCGCTCGCACATCATGTCGAACGCCTTGCGGACGAGGCCGACGGTGCGCATGGCGTGGTGGATGCGCCCGCCGCCGAGGCGGGTCTGGGCCACGACGAAGCCGGCACCCCGCTCGCCGAGGAGGTTCTCCCTCGGGACCCGCACGTCGCGGTAGCGGATGTAGGAGTGGGTGCCGAGGTCGCCGTGCCCGTACACGGGCACGTTGCGGACGATCTCGATCCCCGGCGTGTCCGACGGGACCACGAACATCGACATGCGGCGGTACGGGTCGGCGTCGGGGTCGGTCACGGCCACCACGACGAGGAACGAGGCGAAGTTGCCGTGCGACGTGAACCACTTCTCGCCGTTGATGACCCACTCGTCGCCGTCGAGCTCGGCCCTCGTGACGAACTGGGTCGGGTCGGAGCCGCCCTGGGGCTCGGTCATCGAGAACGCGGAGACGATCTCGTTGGCCAGCAGCGGCTCGAGGTACTCCTTCTTCAGGCGCTCGCTGCCGTAGGTGGCGAGGATCTCCGCGTTGCCGGAGTCCGGCGCGTGGCAGCCGAACACGATCGGGCCGCTGTGGGTGCGGCCCAGGATCTCGTTGAGCAGCGCCAGCTTCAACTGGCCGTACCCCTGGCCGCCCAGGTGGGGGCCGAGGTGGGCGCCCCACAGGCTCCGCTCCCTGACCTGCTCCTGGAGCGGCGGGATCAGCCGCATGCGCACGGGGTCGCCCATGTCCCAGGCGTGGCGGATCACCTGGTCGACGGGCTCGACCTCCTCGCGCACGAACTCGTCGACCCAGTCGAGCTCCCGCTGGAACTCGGGGTCGGTCTCGAAGTCCCAGCTCACATGGACCTCCGTCCCGTGCGATCGAACGGTTCGCCCTCAGACCCCACCGAACACCTCCGCGTCGTGCTCGCCGAGCTTCGGCGCCCGCCGCATCGGCGCCGAGCCGTACGCCGAGAACCGGAACGGCACCCCCGGGTACCGGGCCGGCGGCACGTCGTCGTGCTCGACCTCGACGAAGAACCCCCGCGCCTCGAGGTGCTCGTCGGAGAGCACGTCGTCGGGCGAGTTCACGGGGCCGATGGGCAGGCCCCTGGCCTGGCCGTCGTGGTAGGCCTCGTCGGCCGTCTGGAGCAGGAAGAACACCTCGACCAGCTCCTGGATGTGGCCGAAGTTGGCCTGGCGGTACATCGGGTCGGCGTACTCGGGCTCGTGCAGGTCGACGGCCACGTCCTTGGTGTCCATCCACTCGAGCAGGGCGTGCCACGCCTTCTGGTCGACGACGAAGAGCACGAAGTAGACGTAGCGACCGTCGCCGCACTGGAACAGCGCCGGCGCGGTCGGCGTCGGCTGCGCGTGCCGGCACGTCTGCCGGTGGACGACGACGCGGGGATAGAACCAGTACGGGTTGGCCAGCTCGGCGCTGACGGCGAGCACGTCGTGCATGCCGACGTCGACGACCTGCCCCTGGCCGGTGCGCTGGCGCTCGAGCAGGGCGAGCAGCACGCCGATGAGCCCGAAGCTGGCGGCCGACTGGTAGCCCTGGTCGCCGCCCGGCCGGATCGGCGGGATCGAGTGGTCGTCGTAGCCGCAGCTGTTGAGCGGGGTGCCGAGGGCGAGGCCGACGAGGTCCGAGCTCAGCCGGTCGCGCCACGGTCCGTCGAGCCCGAACGGGGTGACCGAGAGGACGACGAGCCCCTCGCCCGCCTCCCTCAGGCGCTCGGCGGTCAGCCCGGCGGCCTCGGCCTCGGGCGGGCGCATCGTCGTGATGCACACGTCCGCGCCGGCGAGGAGGGCGAACAGCCGGGCCCGGCCGTCCTCGGTGGCCGTGTCGAGCACGACGCTGCGCTTGTCGACGTTGTAGTACCAGAAGCTGAGCGAGTGGTCGGGGCCGTCGCGGCCGTCCACGAACGGGCCGACCGCCCTCGTCGGCGACCCCCCGGGCGGCTCGACCTTCACGACGTCGGCGCCCATCTCGGCGAGCAGCTTCCCGACCATCTCGCCGCCCGGGTCGCCGGCCAGCTCGACGACCTTCAGGCCGTCGAACAGCACCTCGTCGGGCATCAGATGACGCCCCCGGCCGTGAGCTTGTCGAACTCGTCGTCGTCCAGCCCCACGATGCGCTTGAACACGTGCTCGTTGTCCTCGCCGAGGCGGGGAGCCGAGCGCCAGTTGTCCTGGGCGATCGACGAGAACCGGATGGGCGTGCCCTCGAAGCGGGCCGGGCCGATCACCGGGTGGTCCATCTCGAAGAACACGCCCCGCGCCGCGACCTGGGGGTCGCGCTCGTTCAGGTCCTCGGCGTCCTGCACGGCGCCGGCCGGCACGCCGTGGGCCTGGAGCAGCTCCATCACCTCGAAGCGGTCCCTCGTCCTCGTCCACGCCGCGAGGTGCTCGTCGAGGGCGTCCTGCGCGGCGAAGCGCGCCTCCTGGGTGGCGAAGCGCTCGTCGGCGGTCCACTCCGGGCGGCCGAGGGCGTCGACCAGCCCGGCCCACTGCCCGTCGTCGAACACGGCGACGGCCACCCACCGGTCCTCGCCGGCGGCCGGGTACACGCCGTGGGGCGCGGCCTCGGGCCACTCCAGCCGGTTGCCGGTCGGGTAGTCGTCGCGGCGGGTGGTGCGGCCGTTGACGGTGACGTCGAGCAGGATCGGGCCGACGAGGTTGATGCCGGCCTCGATGGCCGAGACGTCGATCTCGGTGCCCTTCCCGGTCGTGTTGCGCCGGTAGATGGCCATGAGCAGGGCGGCCGAGTTGTAGTAGGCGGCCTGGTTGTCCATGTAGGACAGGCCCCAGCCCGACGGCTCCCGCCCCGGCAGCCCGCTGATGTAGGAGAGCCCGCTCACGGCCTGCACGACCGGGCCGTAGCTGCGGTAGCCGGCGTGCGGGCCGGAGTGGCCGTAGCCGCTCATGCGGGCGTAGATCACGCCCGGCGACAGCTCCTGGAGGCGCTCGTAGGTCAGGCCCCACCGCTCCATCACGCCGGGGGCGAAGTTCTCCGAGACCACGCTGCTCGTGGCGATGAGCCGCTCGGCCAGCGCCCGGCCCTCGTCGGTCCGCATGTTGATGGTGACGCCGAGCTTGTTGCGGGAGTAGTTGTTGAACAGGCCGCCCTTGTCCGGGTCGGCGTCGATCCGCTCCTCGCCGAAGTTCCTGGCCGGCTCGTCCTTGTAGATCGGGAGCCGCCGGGGCGTGTCGATGCGGATGCGGTCCTCGATCTTGATGACCTCGGCGCCGAAGTCGGCGAGGAGGCGGGTGGCGACGGACCCGACGCCCATCCAGCAGAAGTCCGCGACCCGCACCCCGGCCAGCGGCCCTTTCCGGGGCAGCACCGGGCGGGGCGGCTCGCCGGCGGGCATGGCGGCCATGCAAACACTGCGGGAAGGGCGTGTCAAGGAATCCTGATGATGATTCTGGTGAAGTTCGGCCGCCCGGGGTTATGCTCCCGCGGTGGCCCCCGGGTTCGACGGGCCGGTGCTCTCCGGGAAGGTGGCGCTCGTCACCGGCGGCAGCCGAGGGCTCGGCCGAGAGATGGTCCTGGCGTTCGCGCACGCCGGTGCCGACGTGGTGATCTCCAGCCGGAAGCAGCCCAACTGCCAGCAGCTCGCCACGGAGGTGGAGCAGACGACCGGGCGGCGGGCGCTCGCCCACTGCTGCCACGTCGGCCACTGGGACGAGCTGGACGCGCTGGTCGACGCCGCGTACGAGGAGTTCGGCCGGGTCGACGTGCTGGTCAACAACGCCGGCGTCGCCCCCCTCTACCCGAGCCTGGCCGACGTGTCCGAGGAGCTGTTCGACAAGGTCGTCGCCGTGAACCTCAAGGGCCCGTTCCGGCTGTGCGCGCTCGTCGGCGCCCGCATGGTCGAGGGCGACGGCGGCTCGATCATCAACGTCAGCAGCGTGGCCGCCATCAAGCCGACCCCCGACGACCTGCCCTACGCCGCCGCCAAGGCCGGGCTCGACGCGGTGACCGCCGGCTTCGCGCAGGCGCTCGGCCCCAAGGTCCGGGTCAACTCGATCATGGCCGGGCCGTTCCTGACCGACATCTCGAAGGCCTGGGACCTCGACGCCTTCGAGAAGGTGGTCGCCGCCTACCCGCTCGGGCGGGGCGGCCGGCCGTCCGAGATCGTCGGCACCGCCCTGTACCTCGCGAGCGACGCCTCCAGCTTCACCACCGGCTCCGTGCTGCGGGTCGACGGCGGCATGGCCGTCGCCAACCCGTGACGGACCTCGCCACCTGGCGGGCCGAGGCCAGGGCGTGGCTGGCCGAGCGCCGGCCCCGCCGGTCGGGCACCGGCGAGTGGGGGGTCGGGTCCGACGACGTGTCGGTGTTCCACGACCTGACCTTCGAGGAGGAGGGCGACCTGCTGCGCCGGGCGATGGCCTGGCAGCAGGAGAAGTGGGACGCGGGCTACGGCGCCATCGGCCTGCCGGCCGACCTCGGCGGCGCCGGGCTGCCGGCGACCTACGAGACGGCCTTCGTCGAGGAGGAGGCGGCCTTCGAGGTGCCGCCCCACCACGAGACCCTCGCCGTCACCGTCCACCTCGTCGCCCCGACCATCGCCCTGTTCGGCACCGGCGGGCAGCGGGAGCGGTTCGTGCGCCGGTTCGCCCGGGCCGACGAGCTGTGCTGCCAGCTGTTCTCCGAGCCGAACGCCGGGTCCGACCTCGCCTCGCTCGGCACGAGGGCCGAACGCGACGGCGACGAGTGGGTGGTCAACGGGTCCAAGGTGTGGAGCTCGGGCGCCCGCTTCTCGACCTGGGGCGAGCTGATCGCGAGGACCGACCCCGACGTGCCGAAGCACGCCGGCATGACGGCGTTCCTGCTCGACATGGCGGCGCCGGGAGTGGAGGTGCGGCCGATCCGCCAGATGTCGGGCGGGTCGTCGTTCAACGAGGTCTTCCTCCACGACGTCCGCGTCCCCGACGACCTGCGCCTCGGCGACGTCGGCCAGGGGTGGAAGGTGGCGCTGACCACGCTCGGGTTCGAGCGGGCGGCCACCTCGGTCGGCGTCGGCGGCGGCTGGTCCCGCGTGCTCGGCCTGGCCAGGTGGCTCGGCGCGACCGGCGACCCCGTCGTCCGCCAGCGGCTGGCCGGGCTGTACGCGAACCACGTCGTCACCGACCTGCTCCGCCGGCGCCGGGCGGCCGGCGACGGCGCGCCCGGTCCCGAGGGGTCGATCGAGAAGCTGCGGTGGTCCCAGGACCTGGTCCGCACGTCGGAGGTCGTGTCCCACCTGCTCGGGCCCCGCCTCGTCGCCGACACCGGCGAGTGGGGCACCTACGCCTGGGCGTCCCACGTGCTCGGCGCGCCGGGCTACCGGATCGCCGGCGGGTCCGACGAGATCCAGCGCAACGTGATCGGCGAGCGGGTGCTCGGGCTGCCGCCCGAGCCCCGCGCCGACCGCGACCGTCCGTGGCGGGAGGTGCCCCGCTAGGACGGGTCAGTCCAGGTGGTAGATCCTCGCCGCGTTGTCGTGGAGGATCTTGCGGACGGTGTCGTCCGGCAGGTGGCCGAACGTGTCCCTGATGTACTCCTGCGGGTGCATGGCCGCGCTGGCCGGCCCCGGCGACATGCTCGTCGGGTGCGGGAAGTCCGTCTCGTAGAGGACGCTGTCCGCGCCGAGCTGGTCGATGGCCGACATGGCGGTGTCCGTCTCGAACCAGAAGCAGCCGTAGATCTGGCGCCGGAAGTACTCGCTCGGCAGCAGGTCGTACTCCGGGTGCTCCCTCGGGACGCCGCAGTTCAGCCACTGCCAGTCGAGCGACGCGAGCGCGAAGGGGATCCAGCCGATACCGCTCTCGACCGAGACGAAGTTCAGCTCGGGGAAGCGGTGGCAGATCCCGCCGCAGATCAGCTGGGCGACGGTCCTCGCGTTGCCCATGAAGAACTGGACGCCCATCGACGCGTAGTTCGCGTGCTCGCCGTTGTCCGGGTGCCCGGCGTTGTGCATGATGCCCATGTCGCCTGACGCGATGTGGAAGTTGACCGGCAGGCCCTTCTCCTCGGCCGACCGCCACATCGGGTCCCAGAAGCGGTCGGTCAGCTCGGGCAGGCCGAACGCGCTCGGCGCCTGGCTGAAGACGATCCCCCGGTGGCCCATCGCCGCGCACCGCTCGATCTCGTCGAGGGTGGCCTGGAGGTCCCAGAACGGCAGCGACGTCACCGGGACGAACCGGCCCGGCGCGGTGGCCGAGAACTCGGTCTGGTAGTCGTTGTAGGCCTGGATCATGCACAGCTGGAAGCCGGCGTCGCGCACCGCGCCCTGCACGGTGTCGGAGTTGAACATGGCGACGTTCGGATAGAGCACCTGGGCGTGGATGCCGTACTCGTCCATGCGGGCGAGGCGCGCCTTGGGCTCCCAGGTCGCCGGGTCGGCGTCCTCCCAGCGGGGCGGGTGGTCGGGCGGGAACTCGCGCCACCCGGCCTGGGCGGCGCCGGCGACCGACGTGACCCGCTCGGCGCCGATGAACCACGCCTCCTCCTGGTTCTCCTCGTCCCACCGGACGTGGGGCACCATGTCCTGCCACTTGGACGGCATGCGGGTCGTCCAGAGGTCGGGCGGCTCGACCAGGTGGGTGTCGGTGTCGATGACGCGGATGTCGTCCAAGAGGCTCATGCGTCCCACTCCAGGGGTAGGGAGAACAGGGTCAGCATCCCGCCCCGCTCCTGCACCGGACCGCCCGTGGCCACCCGGTAGTGCGGGATGCGCTGGTGCCACTCCTCCATGGCGATCACCATCTCCTGGCGGGCGAGGTGCGCCCCCAGGCAGCGGTGCGGACCGCCGGCGAAGCCGAGGTGCTTGTTGCCGCGCCGGTCGACGCGGAACGAGGTCGGGTCCTCGAAGGCGCGGGGGTCGCGGTTGGCGCCCGACACCGAGAGCCAGGCCATGTCGCCGGCCCGCATCGGCACGCCGTGGAAGTCCACGTCCGTCGTCACCTTGCGGCCGTCGCCGATGATGATCGTGTACATCCGCAGGGTCTCCTCGATGGCGCTGGCGGCGAGCGAGGGGTCCGCGAGGATGCGGCGGCGGTCGTCGTCGTGGGTGGCGAGGTGGTGCCACAGGTACCCGGACTGGCCCCTCGTGGTGTCGAGGCCGGCGAGCACGAGGACGAAGCAGATGTCGAGCAGCTCCTGCTCGCTCAGCGGCCGGTCGAAGACCGTCGCCTTCAGCAGGTAGCTGATGAAGTCGACCGACGGGTCGCGGGGGTGCTTCCTCCGGTCGGCCAGCTGCTCGGTGAAGTAGCCCTGGATGGCGCCGGCGATGTCGGCGATCGGGGCCTTGTCCTCGCCGTAGAAGTGGACGAAGAACCGGTCGACGAGGGGCACGAACAGCTTGGCGTCCTCGGCCGGGAGCCCGAGGATCGTGAGGAAGACCTCCGTCGGGTACAGCAGCGCGAAGTCGGCGATGAAGTCGCAGGACCCCTTGCCGGCGATGGCCTCGACGTCGTCGGCGCAGATCTTCCGCGCCGTGGGCGAGATGCGGGCGACGGCCGCCGGCGAGAACCAGGAGTTGAGCACCTGGCGGTACTTCACGTGGTCGGGCGGGTTCACCAGGGTCGGGATGAACCGGTAGGCGGGGTCGGGGTCGAGCGGGTCGATCGAGTCGCTCGAGAAGATCTCGGGGTGCTGGTAGGCCTCCCGGACGTGCTCGTAGCGCATGATCATCCAGAAGCCGACCGGGCCGTAGGTGCTCCAGTAGAACGGGCTCGCCTCCCTCAGCTCGTCGAGCTCGGAGTGGAAGCCGTGGAGCGGCCGGGTCGCCCCGAAGTCGTAGTGGACGACGGGCCAACCGCCCGTGTCGCGCCCGGTGGACGGGGCGGTGGTGAGGCTCATGCCGCTCCTCTTGCTCAGAAGACGGGTGGGACGACGGGGTCCTCGCCCTTCGCCATCCCCTCCGCCCTGGCGACGACGAGGTCGAAGGACCCCTCGTGGGTGACGATCCAGAACTGCTCGCCGCGGATGGCGTCGACCACCCGGCCGGCCACCTCGGCCGGCGTCATGGCCGTGGGCGGCAGGTCCGCCTGGGTGGGGATGTCGAGGGGCGCCTCGGGCTCGCCCGGGCGGTTGCGGCCGCTCTCCGCGATCCGGGTCGGCACGACGCCGGGGCAGAGGACCGAGACGCCGATCGGCGAGCCGGCCGCCCGCAGGTCGTGCAGCAGGGTCTCGGACAGCGCGACGACGCCGAACTTGGCGACGTTGTAGGGGCCGATGCCGGGCGACGGGAGCAGGCCGGCGATCGACGACGTGTTGACGACGTGGCCGGGCCCGCCCTGCTCGAGGAGGATGGGCACGAACGTCCGCACGCCGTGGATCACGCCCCACAGGTCGACCCCGAGCACCCACCGCCAGTCCTCGAGGGTCTGCTCCCAGACCGGCTTCATCGTGACGACGCCGGCGTTGTTGCAGACGACGTGGACGGCGCCGAACCGGTCGAGGGCCAGCGCGGCCAGCGCCTCGACCTGGCCGGCGTCGGTCACGTCGGTGCGGAGGCCCTCCACCTCCGCACCGGCGGACCGCAGCGCGTCGACGGCGGCGTCGAGCGCCACCGCCTCCACGTCGGCCATCACGACGCGCATCCCCTCCGCGGCGAACCGCTCGGCCATGGCCCGGCCGATGCCGCTCGCCGCCCCCGTCACGACGGCGACGTGGCCGCGCAGGTCGTCCACTACCGGGCGACCTTCATCCAGACGCTCTTGGTCTGGGTCAGCTCCCGGATGGACTCCTCGCCGAGGCTCCTGCCGTGGCCGGACTGCTTCACCCCGCCGTACGGCACCGACATGTGGACCTCCTGGTACGTGTTGACCCAGACCGTCCCGGCCCGCAGCGTGCGGGCGGCGCGGTGAGCCCTCGCCAGGTGGTTCGTCCACACGCCGGCGGCCAGCCCGTACTCGGTGTCGTTGGCGATCCGGTACGCCTCCTCCTCGGTCTCGAAGGGGATGGCGCACATGACCGGGCCGAAGATCTCCTCCTGGGCGATGCGCATGGTGTTCTGCACGCCGGTGAAGATCGTCGGCTCGAAGAAGTAGCCCTTGTCGCCGTGGCGCTTGCCGCCGAGGGCGAGGGTGGCCCCCTCCTCGGCGCCGATGGCGACGTAGCCGGCGATGCGCTCGAGCTGCACGTCGGACACGACGGGCCCGACGTTGGTGTCGGGGTCGAACGGCGAGCCGATGCGGAGGTCCCGCGACAGCCCGGCCATCCGGTCGACGAAGTCGTCGTAGATCCCCTTCTGCACGAGCACGCGCGTCCCGGCCGTGCACACCTGGCCCGAGGCGCCCCACACGGCCATCGTGCAGGCCATCGCCGCGGGGTCGAGGTCGGCGTCGTCGAACACGATGTGGGCGCTCTTGCCGCCGAGCTCGAGGGCGACCGACTTCACCCGCTTGGCCGCCGCCGCCTGGATGCGCTTCCCGGTCTCGACCGAGCCGGTGAAGCCGATGGCGTCGACGCCGGGGTGCTCGACGAGCGGGCCGCCCACGTTCTGGCCGGTGCCGTGCAGGACGTTCACCACGCCGGCGGGGATGCCGGCCTCGGCGCACAGCTGGCCGATCAGGGTGGCCGACATCGGCGTCTGCTCGGCCGGCTTCAGGATCACCGAGTTGCCGCAGGCCAGGGCGGCGGCCACGAAGTTCACGACGAAGGCCGGCCCGTTCCACGGGACGATGATCCCGACCACGCCGACCGGCTCGCGGACGACGTACACGGCGACGTCGTCGGGGACGGCCGGGATGGTGCCGGCGATCTTCGTCGGCCAGCCGGCGTAGTAGTCGAGCCCGTCGAGGGCGGCCTGGACGATGAAGCCCGTGTAGGGCTTCAGCAGGCCGGCGTCGAGCACGTCGAGGTCGCTGAAGACCGGGCCCCACTCGGCGAAGAGCTGGGACAGGCGGCGGAGGCGGCGCTCCTTCTCGAGCGGCGCGAGGAACCGCCAGCGGCCGTCGTCGAACGCGGCGCGGGCGCTGGCGACGGCCCGCTCGACGTCCTCGGGCCCGCCGCTCGCCGCCCGGCCGATCTCCTCGCCGCTCGACGGCTCGACGATCGGGAACGTCTCCCCGGACGCCGACGGCACGACCTCGCCGTCGATCACGTGCCCGAAGGTGACGGACTCCAGGTACTTCTGCGTCTCGGCGGCGAGGGGGTAGCGGGTCAGGTCGGCGGTGATGGTCATCCGACGTCCTCCCCGGCCCTGGCCTGCGCAGCCAGGTTCTCCTCGGCCTCCCTCGCCGCCATGTCGGCCTGGGAGACCCGGCGGTCCTCCATCCAGCCGACCTCCATGCGCTTGTCGGCGATCAGCCACCGCCCGTCGACGCGCCGGAGCACGTCGCGGTAGCGGCCGACGATGACGTACACCGTGTCGGGGTCGGCGGCGTTGGTCTGGTGCGACGTGTGGTACACGAGCGCCCTCGCCTCGTCGCCGTCGATCTTCACCTCGTAGACGTTGATCAGGTGGTGCTGGAACGCCCGCTCCACGCCCATCTCGTCGATCCAGGAGGTGAGCTTGTCGGCCCCGTGGATCTCCGGGGCGCCGGCGTACTGGGCCACCACGTCGTCGGTGAAGACCGAGCGGAGGGTGGCGTAGTCCTTCTGGTCGATCGAGGAGGCGTACCGGTAGATCGTCTCCACGATCTCGTTGCGGTCGATCAGCTCCTGTAGCTTGCGCTCGTCGACGGTCACGAGGACGACACCCCCCACAGCTCGGTGAACTGCTGCTGGTAGTTCTCCGGCCCCTCGTACTCCGAGGCCGGGCTCGGCACGTTCTCCTGGGTCCACAGCTCGATCGGGAGGATCTCGTGGGACTCGGGGTCGATGTCCATGCCGACGGCGTGGCGCACCATGGCGTCGACCGCGGTCCACGCCGCGGCGGCCCTCGGCAGCGGGATCCAGGCGTCGGACGTGCCGTCGATGAGCGACTGGATCTGCTCGGGGTTGGGCACGCCGCCGACGATCTTCACCTGCTCGGCCACGCCGGCCCCGGCGAGGGTGTCGGGCAGGCCGGTGGCGAGGTCGCCGATGGCGAGGAACACGTAGTCGATGTCGGGGTTCGACTGGAGGGCCGAAACGACCTGGGAGGCGACGGCGCCGCTCGTCAGGTCGTTGATGGTGACGTCGAGCGGGGTCACCTCGCACTCCGGGCAGGCGTCCTCGAACTGGCCGTTGGTGGCGTCGGCGACGGTCTGGAGGATGGCGAAGTCCGGGATGTTGACGAACAGCACGTTGGCGTCGCCGCCGGAGTCGGCGATCACCCAGTCGGCCACGACCGGGAACGACGCCTCGCTGGAGCCGGGCCCGAGGACGTTGGCGTAGATGCCGTTCTCCTCGCCGGTCACCTCGTCGGTGCTCGAGATCTCGACGACCGGGATGCCGGCGGACTTGGCGTCCTCCAGGGCGGTGCCGAGGATGTCGACGGTCTGGCCGGAGACGGCGATGTAGTCGGCGCCGGCCTCGATGGCCTGCTGCATGGCCGAGGTCGGGCCCTGCGGGTCGGCGGGGTCGTAGCTCACCGTGGTCAGGTCCCAGCCGAGGGCCGCCGTGGCGTCCTCGAAGCCCTGGGTGAGCGGGAAGATCGACTGGATGTTGCCCTCCAGCCAGTAGACGGAGATGCCGTCGGGCGGGGCCTCGGACACGGGCTCGTCGATCTGGATCTCGGTGGCCCGCTCGAGGAACGGCGCCAGCCGCTCCTCCGCCGCCGCGGCCGACTCCTCGGCGGAGCCGCCACCACCTTCCTCGCTGCTGCCGCCCTCGGCGCTCGTGCCGCCGTCGTCGTCGTCACCGCCGCAGGCGGCCAGGATCATCATCAGGGCGACGGCGATGGCCAGGATGGCCCGCCGCAGCGGTCGTCTCGTCATGTCGGGGGTGCTCCTCGTTCGGGGGTGTGGCGGGCGCGGGGGCCCTCTTGTCTCGGTCCGCCCTTGGTGGTGCGCGTCGCCGTCAGGTGCGGAGGACGGTCCCGGGCTCGTCCGCCCCCTGGGGCGACGTGCCGCGCGTGCGGCCGTCGTTGGGCGCGGCGTCCGACCCGGGTGCGGGAGGTGCGCCCTCCAGGGTCCGCCGCCGCCGCACCGCCGCCACCTGCCGGCTGGCCAGGGCCACCGCCACGACGAGGGCGATGCCGTTGAACAGCGGCGTGATCCAGTAGACGCCGCTGGTGAAGGCCAGCTGGAGGCCCTTGACCCCGAAGGCCAGGGTGTAGACGGCGAGGATCGTGCCCCACACGTTCGGGCGGGACTTGAACTGGGTGGCCCCGAAGAACACGGCGGCGAAGGCCGGGAACAGCAGCGGCGGGCCGAACGTGTTCGAGAAGGAGCCGATCTTGGCGCCGTAGACCACCCCGGCGACGCCGGCGACCATGGCCGAGGCGACGAGCGAGCCCCACACCATGCGGTCGGTGCGGACGCCGGACAGGCGGGCGGCCTCGGGGTTGGACCCCGTCGCGAACAGGTGCCGGCCGAGCGGCGTGCACTCGAGCACGTACCAGATGGCGAGGGCCAGGATCACGAGGTAGTAGACGACGATCGGCACGCCGAGCAGGTCCCGCCGGCCGAACTCGAGGAACCGGGGCGACAGCACGCCGACGATCTGCTTGTTCTCCGAGATGTACAGCGACGCCGCCGACAGGATCTGGCTCATGCCGAGGGTGGCGATGAACGAGTCCACCCGGAAGCGCACGACGACGAGCCCGGAGAGGAACCCGACGGCACCGCAGGCGAGGATGGCGACCACGCACGAGAGCACGCCGTTCAGCCCGGTGTTGGCCTCGAGCCAGCTGACGACGACGAGCGAGAACGCCAGCATGGCGCCGACCGACAGGTCGAAGACGCCGGCCGTGAGCGGGATCAGCAGGGCGAGGCCGAGGATGCCGATCACCACCTGGTCGGCGGCGACGACCTTGAACGTGGTGTCGGTGAGGAACGTGTCCGGGATCCAGATGCCGAACAGGACGATGATCAGCGCGAGCAGGTAGGCGGCGCTGGCCTTCTGGAGGCCGGGGATCCGCAGCGACGGCACGGACCGGCGCCGCTGGACGGGGAGGGTTGCCTGGGCCATCGACAGCCTTTCGGGGGTCAGTGCGGCGCGGCGCCGGCGGGCGCCACCTCGGGGAGGAGCTGCTCCTGCTCGATGTGCTCGGTGGTGATCTCCGAGCCGGCCAGCCGGACGGCGACCCGGCCCCGCCGCAGCACGACCACCTCGGTGGCCAGCCGGGCGAGCTCGTCGGCGTCGGTCGAGCAGACGACGACGGCCGCGCCGGCCGCGGCGGCCTCCTCGACCAGGCGGTGGATGTCGGCCTTGGACCCGACGTCGACGCCCTGGGTCGGCTCGTCGAGGACCAGCACGGCCGGCTGCATCCGCAGCCAGCGGGCCATGACGACCTTCTGCTGGTTGCCGCCGGACAGCTCGGTGACGATCTTCTCGGTCTGGGCCGGGCGGACGTCGAGCTTGGACACCCACGTCGCCGCGTCCCTGCGCTCGGCCCGGCGGTGCAGCACGCCCGTCGACCAGAACGGCGTGAGGTCGACGAGGGTGAGGTTCTCGCGGACGACGGCCTTGGGCAGCAGGGCCTGCGCGGCCCGGTCGGCCGGGACGTAGCAGATCCCGCACTCGATGGCCGCCTTCGGGTCGCCGGGGGGCACCCGCTTGCCGTCGAGCAGGACCTCGCCGCCCCGGGGCAGGCGGCCGGTGAGCAGGCCGGCCAGCTCCTCCCGGCCCGACCCGGTGAGGCCGGCCACCCCGAGCACCTCGCCCGGGCGCACCTCGAGGTCGACGCCGGCGAGCGAGCAGCCGAACAGGCCGCGCATGACGAGCCGCGGCGACTGGTGGTCCTCCTTCTCCAGCCGCTCGTGCAGCGCGGTCGTCGACATCAGCTGGCGGCCGAGCATGAGCTCGACGAGCGAGTCGTGGGACATCTCGCCGGACCGGACGGTCGCCACCCGCCTGCCGTCCCGGAGGACGGTCACCCGCTCGGCCAGGCCCAGCACCTCGTCGAGGTGGTGGGAGATGAACAGGATGCTCGTGCCCTGCGCGGCCAGGCGGCGGAGGGCGGCGAAGAGCCGGTCGACCTCGGGGCCGGGCAGGGAGGCCGTCGGCTCGTCGAGGACGAGCAGGGGGACGGCGTCGCTGTGGTCGAGGGCCCTGGCGACGGCGACGGCGGTGCGCTCGGACTCGGCCAGGGTGCTGACCATGGCCGTCGGCGAGATGTCGTAGCCGAGGGCCTGCAGCGCCCGCTCGGCGTGGCCCCGCTCCCCGCGCCGGTTGAGGGGGAGGAGCCGGCGGCCGCCGCCGCCCTCCAGCCGGAAGTTGTCCGAGACGGTCATGCCCTCGACGAGGCCGAGGTTCTGGTGCACGAAGCGGAGGCCGGCGGCCCGGGCGGCGGGCGCCGACCCGAGCTTGAACGGCTTCCCGGCGATCTCCGCCTCGGCGCCGGCGTCGGGGTCGTGGTAGCCGGCGAGGATCTTGACGAACGTCGACTTGCCCGACCCGTTCGGCCCGACGAGGGCGTGGATCTCGCCGGCGGCGATCTCCATGTCGACGTCGGTCAGCGCCCGGAACGCGCCGAACGTCTTGGACACGTTCGACACCTTCAGCGCGGGAGGGCGACCACCGTCGTTCGGGACCGATCGGTCGATGGGCGTGGCTTCGAGCACAGGACCCCCTGCTCGGCTCGGACCTTCGGCTAGCTGATCGCAGCTCGCCAGACGCTGTCAACAATTCCTTACGATGATCGTCACGTCAAGCGCTGGG
Organism: Acidimicrobiales bacterium; assembly: GCA_036399815.1. Lineage (NCBI taxonomy): Bacteria > Bacillati > Actinomycetota > Acidimicrobiia > Acidimicrobiales > Acidimicrobiales bacterium. The sequence goes on along the minus strand of DASWMK010000287.1, from coordinate 1,209 downwards.
CGACGGCGCGCCGGCCGGTCACGAGCCGGTCGGGCCCTCCGACGGGGTCCGCGACGTCGCCCGCAGCAGCTCGTGGGTGAACTCGCGCTGGGCCTTCAGGAGCTCGCTGGCGAAGTCGTAGGCGCGATCGACCAGTTCAGAGGGGTCGGGCAGGGCGTCGGTCACCGGGTTGGCGGGCATCTCGGGGATGAGCCGCTGCACCGAGTCGGCCCAGCTGCGCACGGCGTCGAGGACCGCCGACTGGTTGGCCCGCACGGCGTCGACGACCTGCTGCTCGACCCGGTCGCTGCTGGCGTCTGTCATGAGCACACCTCCTGACGATCGTGATGATCTGACGGGTTTCCCTGCGGACGCCCGCCTCATGCCTCCTTGGCGGCGGCGAGGAGCTCGTCCATCGAGTCGGCGATGTGGTCGGCCAGGTCCCACACGTCGGGCATCAGCTCGCGGCAGGCCAGGAAGCCGAAGTCGAGGTTCCCGAGGTAGCTCTGGACGGTCATGTTCAGGCCCTGGCCCTCGACGATGGTCGACACCGGGTAGAAGTGCCGCATCTCGGCGCCCGACAGGTACAGGGGCCGGCGGGGGCCGGGGACGTTCGAGATGGTGAGGTTGACCGGCGGGTTCATGCGGTCGGCGATGCGGGTCGACGACACCAGCCGGGCCGCCTGCGCGGCGAGGGCCGGCGGCAGGATGTGGGCGGCGTCGCTCAGGATCGTGGCCGGCACGGCCTGCTGGAGCTCCTTGGCCGCCGCCATCGACTCGTGGATCCGGCGGAGGCGGTCGACGGGGTCGGCCCGGTCGGTGTGCAGCGAGCACACGACGCCGGTGACCCGGTTCGTGTACTCGGTGTCGCCCGCCTCCCGCACCGACACCGGCACCATGGCGATCAGCGGGTCGGCCGGCAGCGCGTCGTGGTCGACGAGGTAGCGCCGGAGGGCGCCGGCGCACAGCGCCATCACCACGTCGTTGACCGTGACCCCGAACGCCGACTTGATCGTGCGGGCGTCCTCGAAGGACAGCGACCGGAAGGCGAAGCGGCGGTGGGGCGAGATGGACCGGTTGAACGGCGTCCGGGGCGCCGGCCGGCTCGGGAGGGCGGGCTGGGGCGGCCGGCTGCTCGGCGGCAGGAGCCGGAGGCGGCGGAGGCCGGGGACGATCGCCCTGGCCGTCTGGCGGGCCGCCGGGTTCCCCGACAGCTCGGCCAGGGTGCGC
>DASWMK010000286.1 GCA_036399815.1 Acidimicrobiales bacterium | reverse complement strand
CATCGTCGCGCGGGGCGACGACCCGGTGCAGGCGCGTGACGTGGCCGCGGCGTCGGCCGCCGCCTTCGTCGGCGTCGTGCAGCAGGGGAGCGTGTTCAGCGTCGAGGTGATCGACGCCGCCCGCGTCAACGAGGCGCCGGTCAACCCGTCGGCCAAGCTGGTGCTGGCCGCCGCCCTCGTCGTCGCCGCCGCGCTCGGCGCCGGAGCCGGGCTCGCCTGGGAGCGCCTGTTCGGCCGGGTGCAGACGAGCAAGGACGTGGCCGACGCCACCAACCTCCCGGTGCTCGGCGTGATCCCGGAGGAGCGGGCGATGCGCACGCGCCGGGTCGTGGTCGGCACGCCGGAGCTCGCCACGCTCGAGGAGAGCCTGCGCGCGCTCGCCACCAACGTCGTGTTCAGCACGGCGACGGGCGGCGGCGAGCACCAGGGCGCGCTCACGATCACCGGCCTCGACCCCGAGGACGGCAAGTCCACGGTGGCCGCCAACCTGGCGGTGATCGTCGCCGAGCTCGGCCTCAGCGTGCTGCTGATCGACGCCGACATCCACCGGCCCGCCCAGCACACGTTCTTCGGCCTCACCAACGAGGTCGGCCTCACGTCGCTCGTGGCCGTCGGCGCGCAGCCCCACGAGGTAGTGCGCATGACCGGGTACCCGGGCGTGCGGGTGGTGCCGTCGGGGCCGCCGCTGCGCAACCGGGCCGAGGAGCTCCAGCTCTACCTCGAGCGGCTGGGCGACTTCCGGGACATGGCCGACCTCGTGCTGATCGACAGCCCGCCGCTGTCGGCCACCGACGACGTGCGCCTGCTCGCCGCCTACACCGGCCGGGTGCTGCTGCTCGTGCGCTCCGGGGTGCACGGGCCTGCCGCCGTGCGGGACGCGGTCGAGAGCCTCGCCGTGCTCGACACCAAGGTGGTGGGCGCCGCCCTCACCCGGGTGCGGGACCTGGTCCGCTCGGGCGGGTCGTACCAGGAGTACCGGAGGGGCGAGGAGCGGCCAGGTCGCGGTACAGCGCCCGGTACGACGCCAGCATCCGCTCGGGGGTCCACCGTCCCGCTGCTCGGCGCGCCCGGCGACCGAGCTCGGCGGCCAGCGTCGGGTCGGCGAGGAGCCGGCCGACCGCGTCCGTGAGCGCGTCGACGTCGCCGGGGGGCACGAGCACGGCGCCGTCGCCCGTCACCTCGGCGAACCCGTCGAGGCCGTAGGCGGCCACCGGCACGCCGAGGGAGAGCGCCTCCAGGAGCACGAGCGGGAGGCCCTCCCAGTTCGAGGTCGACACCAGGCAGGCGGCCAGGCCGAACAGGGCGGGCACGTCGTCGACCGGGCCCACGAAGCGCACCGGCGACCCCCGGCGCTCGGCCATCGCCCGCAGGTCGGGGCCGAGCGGGCCCTCGCCGGCCACGACGGCGGCGACCCCGTCGAGCCGGGCGGCCACCTCGACGAGGTCCTCCCAGCGCTTCTGGGCGACCAGCCGGCCGACGCCGACGACCAGCGGCCGGTCGCCGTCGAGGCCCAGCCGGTCGGCCAGCGCGGCCACCCGCTCGGGGGAGGCCGGTTCGAGGCGGGCCCCGTTCACGACGACGCGGAGGCGGCCGGCGGGGAAGCCGGCGCCCCGCAGGTCGGACGCCACCGCCGGCGCGCACGCGACGACCGGCGCCCTCGTGGCCCGCAGCAGCCGGGTGGCCGACGGGAGGTCGGCGGGGTCGACGCCGTGGAGGGTGGTGACGAGCGGGGGCCGGGGCCGGACGGCCAGCCGGGCGGCGGCCACGGCGACGGCCATGCCGACGTTGTGGGCGTGCACGACGTCGGGCCGGAAGCGGGCGAAGGCCCGGCGCAGCTGCGCGGCGGCGAGCGCCGCCGTGTGCGGCCGGCGGCGGGGCAGGGCGACCTCGTAGTGGCGGCCGCCGGCCGCCTCCAGCTCGGCCACCCACGGGCCGCCGCTCGAGGCCACCGCGACCGCGTCGCCGTGGGCGACGGCGTCGCCGGCGAGCGCGAGCACGATGCGCTCGGCCCCGCCCGGCGTCAGCTCGGCGATGGCGTGGAGGATCCTCACCGGCCGGCCACCCCGCGGTAGACGGCGAGGTGGGCCGAGGCGCACCGGTCCACGGTGTACCGGGCCGAGCGCCGGGCGGCGGCCCGGCCGAGGCGGGCGGCCAGCGCGGGGTCGGCGCAGAGGCGGTCGAGGGCGGCGGCGAGGTCGCCCTCGTCGCCCGGTCGCACGAGCAGCCCGGCGCCGCCGAGGGCCTCGGGCACCCCGCCGACGGCGCTGGCCACGCACGGCAGCCCCGTCGCCATGGCCTCCAGCAGGGCGAGCGGCAGGTTCTCGTTGACCGACGGCAGCACGAACGCGTCGGCCGCCCGCAGGCGCTCGGCCACGTCCGTGCGGTAGCCGGGGAAGCCGATGCGGTCGGCCACGCCCAGCTCGGCGGCGAGCGCCTGGCAGGCGGCCCGCTCGTCGCCGTCACCGACGAGGTCGAGGGTGACGCCGGGATGGCGGGCGGCGACGGCCGCGAACGCCCGCACCAGCACGGGCACGGCCTTCGGCGGGGCGAACGAGCCGACCGACACGAGGCGGCGCACCGGCCCCGGCTCGACCGGCACCCGGGCGGCGACCCCGTTGGGCACGACGTGCACCCGCCGGGCCGGCACCTTCAGCCGCTGCCGCAGGAAGGTCGCGAGCGACGCCGACGGGACCACGGTGGCCGCCGCCCGCCGGCACAGCGCGGCGTCGGCGGCGAGGGCGGCCGCCGCGCCGGGCGGGACCGGACGCCCGGCCAGCGGACCGGCCCGCAGCCAGGCGCCGGCGGCGGCGTCGGGCAGGCCGTGGAACGTGGCCACGACGGGCCGGCCGGCGCGGGCCACGGTCACGGCCAGCAGGGCCCGCCGGTCCTGGGCGTGCACGACGTCGGGGCGCAGGGCCCGCAGGGCGCGGCCGAGGCCGGCCATGGCCCGCACGTCGGCCTTGGACGGGACCGAGCACGGGTGGAGCAGGTCGCCCACGTCGCCGGCGCTCGTCACCGGCGGCGGGCCGACGACGGCGACCTCCACCCCCGGCCGGCCGGCCAGCTCCAGGGCGAGGCCGACGGTCAGGTCGACCGGGCCGCCCCGGTCCTGGGTCAGCACGAACGCCACCCTCACCGGTCGGACAGGCCGGCGCCCAGGGCGGACGCGAACCACAGGGGCGCGTAGAACTGCTCGTTGAGGAACAGCGATCCGACGAGCGCGACGACGAAGCTGGCGGCCAGCGCGGCCCGGAGGACGGCGGTGGCCTGGTCGTCGGCCGGCCGGCGGCGCAGGGACCGCCACGACAGGCCGAGGAAGGCGAGGAACAGGCCGAGGCCGGGCAGCCCGAGCTCGGCCAGCACGTTCAGGTAGGCGTTGTGGGTGGCCGGCTGGACCTCGTCGCCCAGCCAGCGGCTGCCGAACTCGGCGAAGCGCGACTCGTAGTTGCCGGGGCCGACGCCGAGCACCGGCGACGACTGCCACTCGGCCAGCGCCACCTGCCAGTAGCCCAGCCGGGTGCGGACGTTCTGGTCGGCGACGGCCTCCTTGCGGGCCAGCGCCTGGTCGACCACGTCGGGGTTGGCCCGGTAGGCGAGGAAGCCGGCCAGGGCCAGGCCGCCGACGACCATCACCGCCACCCGGATGGGCAGGCGCCGGGTGACGACGGCGAACACGGCGGCGACGCCGAGGCCGAGCAGCGCCGAGCGAGAGTAGGTGCCGAGGACGCCCGCGAACGTGAGCCCGGCGGCCGCGCCGATCACCAGCTTGCGCACCCGGCCGCCGGCGCCGAAGCGCACCAGCGCCAGCGGGATGGTGCTGGCGAGGACGAAGCCGAAGTCGTTCGGGTTGTCGAGCGGGCCCCTCGCCCGGTCGACGGCGCCGCCGAAGAACTGGGCGAGGCCGACGGCGGCGGCCGCCGCCGCGCTGACCACGGCCACGTCGAGGAGCAGCCCGGCCCGGTCCCGGTCGCCGTCGACGGCCTGGAGCAGCAGGAAGAACAGCGCCGCGAACATCACGTACCGGCTGCCGACGAGCACGGCCCGCTCCAGGTCCCTCGCCGTCGCCGTCGCCGCCAGCACCCACACGCCGAGGCCCACGACGGCCCAGAGCGCCGGCGCCGTGCGCACGGGCCGGCCCCGCACCGACCAGTCCACCACCCAGGCGGCCACGGCGAGGAGGCCGACGGCCTTGGCCGGGGTGAGGATGCCGACGGCGCCGACCGTCGCCAGCCAGTCCTCGAACACGAACGACACGACCATGGCGGCCAGGGCGAGGATGGGCCGGGCGCTGGCGTAGGCGGCCGCCGTCGCCGCCACGGCCAGGAAGGCGGCCGGGCCCGGCGCCTGCCCGGCGAGCGCGCCGGCGGCGACGGCGGTGACGGCGACGAGCGCGGCGGCCGGCGCCTGGCGGCGGTCGGCCGGGCGGCGGACGGCGATCACGCGGCCTCCGCCAGGTCGTGCACGGCGGTGACGAAGCGCTCGAGGGAGAGGTCGCCCCTCGCCGCGGCGAGGGCGCCGGCGCCGAGGCCGGCGGCCACGCCCGGCTCCAGCAGGCGGCGCATGGCGGCGGCCAGGGCGGCCGCGTCGCCCGGCGGCACCAGCAGCCCGGTCGCCGGGGTCACGTAGTCCTCGGTGCCCTGGGTGCGGGTGGCGACGACGGCCCGGCCCACCGACATGGCGTCGAGCACGGCGAGCTGCCCGGCGGTGCGGTCGGGGCGGCGCAGCGGGACGACCAGCCCGGCCGCGCCCTCGAGCAGGGCGACGAAGGCGTCCCGGTCGACGGGCGGGTGGACCCGCAGCCGGCCCGACGGCGGCAGCGACGGCGGGCCGACGACGACGACCTCGGCGTCGACCTCGGCGGCGGCCCGGCCGAGCGTGTCCCAGTCCCGGTCCTCGCGCCCGGCGGCGAGGACGTACGGCCCCGGCGGCGCCGGCCGCTCCCGCCTGGCCCGCACGCCGAGAGGCACGAACGACAGGCGGGACCGGTCGAGGCCCAGACCGGCGGCGGCGTCGACCGCCCGCCGGCTGTAGAGCACGACCCGGTCGGCCCGGCGCAGGCCGGCGAGCACGGCCCGCTGCGGCCCGCCCCGGCCAGG
>DASWMK010000285.1 GCA_036399815.1 Acidimicrobiales bacterium | reverse complement strand
CCGGCCTGGTCGACGCCTTCCGGCCCGGGTTCCCGCTCCCGCCCGACCGGGTCGTCGACCTCCTGTCCGGCGCGCTCGCGGCGATCGAGCCCGACGCCGTCACCGGCGTCCACTGCTGCGGCCGGACCGACTGGGCGGCGGTGCTGGCGGCCGGCCCCGACCTGCTGAGCGCCCCGGTCGGCGGCGGCCTCGACGGCGCCGCGGCCCCCGTCGCCGCCTTCCTCGACCGCGGCGGGCGGGTGGCGTGGGGGGCGGTGCCGACCGACGGGCCGGTCGGCGAGCGCCCCGACCCGCTGGCCCGGCGGCTGACGGCCGAGTGGCGGGCGCTGGCCGACGCCGGCTGCGACCCCGACCTCCTCCGCCGCCAGGCGCTCGTCACCCCGGTGTGCGGGCTGGCCGGCCACGACCCCCGCCAGGCCGGCACGGCGCTGGCCCTCGCCGTGGCCGTGGCCAGGGCCGCGGCCGGTCCCCACATGGCCAGCGCCTGACCGGGCCGCCCATCGGGCATCATCCAGGGGTGGTGGTGCCGCCCCTCACCGGCCGCCTGCTGGTGGCCACGCCCCTGATCGGCGACCCGAACTTCGAGCGCACGGTCGTGCTCGTCCTCGAGCACAGCGACGACGGCGCCATCGGGGTCGTCCTCAACCGGCCGACCGACACCGAGCTGGTCGAGCCCCTGCCCGACTGGGGCGGGGTGGCGGCCGAGCCCCGGGTCGTGTTCGTCGGCGGCCCGGTGGGCGAGGGGTCGGCGATCGGCGTGGCCTGGACGGCGGAGCCGGCGACGGGGGACCGCGAGGACGGCGCCGCGCCGGTCGCCGGGCCGCTCAGCACCGTCGACCTGAGCCGCCCGCCCGGCGAGGTGCGGCCCGGGGTCGAGGCCGTCCGGGTGTTCGCCGGCTACGCCGGCTGGGGCGGCGGCCAGGTCGAGGACGAGATCGAGGCCGGCGCCTGGGTGGTGGCCGACACGAGGCCGGGCGACGCCTTCTCGCCCGACCCGGCCAGGCTCTGGGTCGACGTGCTGCGCCGCCAGCCCGGCCGCCTCGCCTGGCTGGCCAACTGCCCGCCCGACCCGTCGGTGAACTGATGGCCGTCCCCGGGGAGGTCGTCGCCCGCGTCACGGAGCTGCGCGAGCAGGTCGCCCACCACGCCCGCCGCTACCACGAGCACGACGACCCGGAGATCCCCGACGCCGAGTACGACGCCATGGTCCGGGAGCTGCGCCGGCTGGAGGAGGAGTTCCCGGAGCTGGCCACGCCGGACTCGCCGTCGGTGGCCGTCGGCGCGGCCCCGTCGCCGGCCTTCGCCCCGGTGCGCCACCGGGTGCCGATGATGTCGCTCGACAACGTCTTCGAGGAGGCCGAGCTGCGGGCCTGGGGGGCGCGGGTCGAGCGGGGCCTCGGGGACGAGGAGGTCGCCTACGCCTGCGAGCTGAAGATCGACGGGGTCGCCATGGCCCTGCGCTACGAGGGCGGCCGGCTGGTGCAGGCGGCGACGAGGGGCGACGGCCGCACGGGCGAGGACGTCACCGCCAACGTCCGCACGATCAGGGCGGTCCCCCAGGAGCTGGGCGACGGCGCCCCGGCCGTGCTCGAGGTGCGGGGCGAGATCTACATGCCGATCGCGGAGTTCGAGGCGCTGAACGCCCGCCAGGCCGAGGCCGGCGGCCGCCTGTTCGCCAACCCGAGGAACTCGGCGGCCGGGTCGCTGCGCCAGAAGGACCCGGGCGTGACCGCCAGCCGGAACCTCAGCATGTGGTGCTACCAGCTCGGCGAGGTCGACGGCCTCCCGCCCCTCGGCGGCCACGTCGAGAGCCTGGAGCTGCTCCGGGGCCTCGGCTTCCCGGTCAACCCGGAGATCCGGTGCGTGACCTCCCTCGACGAGGTCCACGAGTTCTGCCGGCACTGGGAGCACCACCGCCACGACCTCGACTACGAGATCGACGGCGTGGTCGTGAAGGTCGACTCGTTCGCGCAGCGCAACGAGCTGGGCTCGACGTCGCACGCGCCCCGCTGGGCCGTCGCCTACAAGTTCCCGCCCGAGGAGCGGCTGACCAAGCTGCGGGACATCAAGGTGTCGATCGGCCGCACGGGCAAGGCGACGCCGTTCGCCGAGCTCGAGCCGGTGTTCGTCGGCGGCTCGACCGTCGGCGTCGCCACCCTCCACAACGAGGACCAGGTGCGGGCCAAGGACGTGCGGGTGGGCGACACGGTCGTCGTCCGCAAGGCCGGCGACGTGATCCCCGAGGTCGTGAAGCCGGTGCTGGCCGAGCGGCCGCCCGACGCCGTCCCGTGGGAGTTCCCGACGGCGTGCCCGGTCTGCCACGGCCCGCTCGTGCGCCTGCCCGGCGAGAGCGACACGTTCTGCACGAACGCCGAGTGCCCGGCCCAGCGGGCCGGCCGCATCGAGCACTTCGCCTCCCGGGGGGCGATGGACATCGAGGGGTTCGGCGAGCAGCGGGTCCGCCTGTTCCTCGACCTCGGGCTCGTGGCCGACCCGGCCGACCTCTACGAGATCGACTGGGACCGGGTGCGGGCCCTCGAGGGGTTCGGCGAGGCCTCCATCCGCAACCTCCGCCACGCCATCGAGGCGTCGAAGGAGCGGTCGCTCGCCAACCTGCTCGTCGGGCTGAACATCCGCCACCTCGGCGGCACCGGCAGCCAGCTGCTGGCGAGGGCCATGGGCAGCCTCGACCGGATCATGGAGGCGACCCCCGAGGAGCTCGGCGCGGTCGACGGCATCGGGCCGACGATCGCCACGAGCGTCCACGAGTTCTTCGCCAACGAGGGCAACCGCGACCTCGTCCGCCGCCTCCAGCGCAACGGCGTGGACCCGAAGGGCCCGGCCGCGCCGGACGAGCCGCAGACCCTGGCCGGCATGTCGGTGGTCGTCACCGGCACCCTGGAGTCGATGAGCCGGGAGGCGGCCGAGGAGGCCATCAAGGCCAGGGGCGGGCGGGCGCCGGGCAGCGTGTCGAAGAAGACGACGGCCGTGGTCGCCGGCGAGGCGCCGGGGGCGGCGAAGGTCACGCGGGCGGCCGAGCTCGGGGTGCCGGTGCTCGACGAGCCGGCGTTCCTGCACCTGCTCGAGACCGGCGAGCTGCCGGCCCCCGTCGAGCCGGGCTAGGCGGGGACGGCCTCGGCCGCGGCCGGGCGGGGCGCCGGCTCGCGGGACGACGAGCGGTCCCGGCCGGCGGTGGCGACGACCACGCCGACGAGGATCAGCGCGCACCCGGCCAGCTGGAGGGGCGACGGCGCCTCGTCGACGACCACGACGGCCAGGCCGAGCGCGGCGACCGGCTGGATCAGCAGCAGCACCGACGTCAGCGCGGCGGGCAGGTGGGTCAGCGAGCGGGAGATCAGCAGCCACCCGGCGACCTGCGCGGTCAGCGCCAGCAGGGCCAGCCAGCCGTGCGCCGGCCACGCCGGCGTCACGTCCAGGTCGCCCATCACCGCGCCGATCAGCGCGCTGGTGGCGGCCGAGGCGACGACGGCGTCGAGCAGCGGACCGGCGATCCCGGTCGTGCCCCGCTGCACCTGGCGGTGCACGAGGATGAACCCCGAGTAGGCGACCGAGGTGAGCAGGCACAGCACGGCGCCGAGCACCGGGTCCTCGCCGTAGGCGTCGGCGCCGACCACGCCCGAGATCAGCACCACGCCGGTGAGCACCACGGGGAGGGCGGCGAACAGCGACCGGCCCGGGTGCTCGCCGAGCAGCGCCCAGGCCACGCCGGCGACGACGACGACCTGGAGGTTGCCGAGCACGGTGGCGAGGCCGGCGCCCACCTTCTCGATGCCGTGGTGCCACAGCACGAGGTCGACCGACAGCAGCACGCCGGCCAGCCCGGCCTGGAGGCGGGACCGCAGCGGCCGGCGCTCGTGGCGCCCCCTGGCCGTCAGGACCACGACGGCCAGCATCGGCACGGCGTAGAGGCAGCGGAACGTGGCGGCCGTGGTCGGCGACACGTCGGCCAGCCGCACGAGCACGCCGGACGACGCGATGCAGAGGGCGCCGAGGACGGCGCTCCCCACCGCGCCGCCGGCCGCGGCGCTCAGTCGACTTCGAAGCACCAGCTGGTCGTCCTGGCCGTGCCCTGGCCGGCGTCGGAGCGGTAGTAGGTGGCGGTCGCGCAGACCTGGCCGGTCGAGAAGGACTGGATGACCTTGCCCTCGCCGGGCTGGAAGAACAGCAGGTTCGGCGCGTTGCCCTGCGCGCCGATCGGCTCGCCCAGCTCGTTGGTGGCCGTCGGGTCGCGCCCCTGGAGCTGGTCGTCGGGGATCAGCACGCCGTTGACGACGAGGTTGCCCTCCCACCCGGGGAGCAGCTCGACCCCGACCTGGGACTGGCGCAGGGCCGTGTCGCCGTCGCCCGGGACCTGGCGGACGATGGCCGACCCGGAGGTGACCGACTGGCGGTCGGCGCCCGCGCTCAGCAGGGCCGCCACCACCAGCCCGGCCAGGCAGGCGACGACGAGCACGCCGATCACCACCCGCCGGGCCACGACCCGGCCGCGCGTCTCGAGCGGCGGCGCCAGCATCCCGCCATTCTGCCGTGCCGGGGGTCCACGGCCACCGGCCGTCACGCGGTTACGGTCGCTCGCGTGGCCCTGTCGCGCATGGCCGACCACATCGGTCGGGTCCTCGGCGGGCGCTACCGCCTCATGGCCCCGATCGGCACGGGTGCGTCGGCGTCGGTCTTCCTGGCCGACGACGTCACCCTGCGCCGGCGCGTCGCCGTGAAGGTCCTCCACGCCGCGCTGGCCGACGACGACGCCTTCCTCCGCCGGTTCCGGGCCGAGGCCCAGGCCGCGGCCGCGCTGAACCACCCGCACGTGCTGGCCGTCTACGACTGGGGCCACGACGACCTGCCCTACCTCGTCACCGAGTACCTGGGCGGCGGGAGCCTGCGGACGATGCTCGACCGGGGCCACCGCCTGACCCCGTCCCAGGCCCTGCTCGTCGGCCTCCAGGCGACCCGGGCGCTCGACTACGCCCACCGCAGGGGCTTCGTGCACCGGGACGTGAAGCCGGCCAACCTGCTGTTCGGCGAGGACGGGCGGCTCCGCATCGCCGACTTCGGCCTGGCCAGGGCGCTGGCCGAGGCGGCCTGGACGGAGCCGGCCGGCGCCGTGCTCGGCACCGCCCGCTACGCCTCGCCGGAGCAGGCGAGGGGCGAGTCGGTCACCGGCCGGTCCGACGTCTACGCGCTGGCGCTGGTGCTGATCGAGGCGGTCACCGGCAGCGTGCCGTTCGCCGCCGACACCACGATCGCCACCCTGATGGCGAGGGTCGACCGGCCCGTCCCCGTGCCGGCGGCCATGGGCCCGCTGTCCCGGGCGCTCGAGCGGGCGGGGCGGCCCGGCCCCGACGAGCGGCCCGACGCCGCCGCCTTCGGCGCCGCGCTGATGGCCTGCGCCGGCGACCTGCCCCGCCCGGCGCCCCTGCCCCTCGCCCCGGTCGGCGTGGTCGACGTCGACCTGACGGTGGACGAGCGGGACCCGACCCTGCTCCCGCCCCCGACCCCGTCCGAGCGCCCGGCGGCCACCGCCGTCGTCGACCCCACGCCGATGCCGCCGCCGGGGCGGCCGTCGCGGCGGGAGCGGCGCGACGCCCGCCAGCGGGCGAAGAGGGACCGCCAGCTCGAGGGGCTGAAGCGCAGCCGGCGGCGCTGGCCGCTCGTCGTCGTCGCCGTGCTGCTCGTGCTCGGCGCCACCGGGGCGGGCGCGGCCACGTGGCTGGCCGACCGGGTGCCGACCCACCCCGTGCCCTCGCTGCTCGGCCGCACGCGCGACGCCGCCACCGACGCCGCCGAGGCCAACGGCTGGGTCGTCCGGGTGACGACCACGAGGCGGGACGGCACGGCGGCCGGCGAGGTGATCGGCCAGGACCCCAGGCCCGGGACCGAGCTGGAGGAGGGGGAGCCGGTCACGCTGGTCGTGTCCCTCGGGAACACGCTGGTCGTCGTGCCCCGGGGCCTGCGGGGCCAGACGAGGGAGGCGGCCGAGGCCGCGCTGACCGGCGCCGGCCTGGTCGTCGGCACCGTCGTCACCCAGCACTCCGAGGACGTGCCCGACGGGGTCGTGCTCGACGTGGAGGACGTGCCCGACCGGCTGGAGCGGGGCACCAGCGTGGACCTCGTCGTCTCGTCCGGGCCGGAGCCGCGGGTGGTGCCGTCTGGCCTCGGCGGCGGCCGCTACGACGACGCCGCGGCCGCGCTGGAGGCCATCGGCCTCGTGCCCGTCCGCGTCGACCGGTTCGACGGCGACGTGCCCGCCGGCATCGTGATCGGCACCAGCCCGGCGCCGGGCACGACCGTGGAGCGGGGGGCCGAGGTCGCCGTCGCCGTGTCGATCGGCCCGCCGCTGGTCGAGGTGCCGGCCGTCGGCGGCCTGACCCTCGGGCAGGCCGTCGCCGCCCTGCGCACCGCCGGGCTGGCCCCCGGGAGCGTGGCCGGCGCGGCCGACGGCGTCGTCGACCACACCGCGCCGGCGGCCGGCGAGCTGATCCCGCTCGGCAGCACCGTCAACATCATCCTGGTGGGCCGGTCACCAGACGGGTGACCATGGCGGCCAGGGCCTCCGGCCCGGGGCCGTCGCCCATCCTCGCCAGCAGGCCGGCGCCCAGGGCAGCCGCCACGCCGGCGACGGCCACGTCCGCCGACGGCCGGCCCGGCGCCAGGCGCACGGCCGCCTCCTCGGCCAGCCGCAGCCACGGCACCAGGCGAGGGGTGATGCCCTCCTTCAGGGCCGGGGAGCGCTCGCTGCCGTCGACCAGCGCGGCGACGGCGGCGAGGTGGCCGGCCCGCAGGTCCTCGGCGACGAGCGCGGCGACGGCGGCGGCCACCTCGTCGGCCGGCGCCGCCGGGTCGAGCGCCGCCCGGTAGGCCGGCAGGCGGCGCTCGGTCAGGTCGTCGAGCGCGGCCAGCAGGGCGCCGGCCACGGAGCCGTAGTGGTAGAAGACGAGCGCCTGGTTGAACCCGCCGGCCCGGGCGACGGTGCGGGCGCTGGTGCCGGCCACCCCCTCGGTGCGGAGCGTCACGAGGACCGCGTCGAGGATGCGCCGCCGGGTCTCCCGCCCGGCGGCCGTGCCCATCGGTCCCACGGTGCCGACGCTAGTTTCGGCGCCCACCACGACAAGGGAGAGGGCATGGGATCGCTCGACGGACGGGTGGCCATCATCACGGGTGCCGGTCGGGGCCTCGGGCGCGAGCACGCGCTGCTCTTCGCCGCCGAGGGGGCCAGGGTCGTGGTCAACGACCTCGGCGGCAACATCGACGGCACGGGCGCCGACCGGGCACCGGCCCAGGTCGTGGTCGACGAGATCCTGGCCCTCGGCGGCGAGGCCGTCGCCAACGTGGACGACGTGGCCGACTGGGAGGGCGGGCAGCGCCTCGTGAACACGGCCGTCGAGGCGTTCGGGCGCCTCGACGTGCTCGTCAACAACGCCGGCATCCTCCGCGACCGGGTCCTCGTCAACATGACCGAGGAGGAGTGGGACGCGGTCATCGCCGTGCACCTGAAGGGCCACTTCGTGCCGACCAGGTGGGCGGCGGCCTACTGGCGGGAGCAGGCGAAGGCGGGCACGCCGGTCCGGGCCAACCTCGTGCACACCTCGTCGACCTCCGGCCTCCTCGGCAACCCCGGGCAGACGAACTACGGCGCGGCGAAGGCCGGCATCGGCGCCTTCAGCATCATCTGCGCGCAGGAGCTGGCCCGCTACGGCGTCCGCTCGAACTGCATCGCGCCGGCCGCCCGCACCCGGCTGACCGAGTCGACCCCCGGCCTGTCCGACATCGTCCAGGCCCCCGAGGACGCCGCCCGCTTCGACGTGTGGGACCCGGCCAACGTGTCGCCCCTCGTCGCCTACCTCGCCACCGAGGACTGCCCGTTCACCGGGAAGACGTTCTTCTCCCAGGGCGGCACCGTGAAGGTGATGGAGCCCTGGCGGATGGGCGACGGGGTGGAGCGGGACGACCGCTGGACGGTGGAGGGGCTGGCCGACGCGCTGCGCCCGTTCGCCGCTTCGTAACGGCGTCACGCACCGCGCGTCGTTGACTACACTCCTCGCCGCGTGGCAGGGCCCGGTGCGGGGCAGCCGGACGTGGCGTTCCCCAGCCGCCGCGAGGAGGCGCTCCCCGGGCCCTGCTGGCGCGTCCGGCGCCCGACCCCTTGACCGGAGGGTCAGGTAGCGTCTGGGGGCATGGGGAGGGAGGACACCGGGGAGTTCGCCCTCGACCCTCCGGGGGCGGAGGAGGTCGGTGTCGTCCCCTGGCCGCTGCTGCTGCGGCGGTGGATGGCGCAGCGGGTGGCGGCGAGCGACCGGGGCCGGTGGATCGTCCTGTCCGCCTCGCTGTTCGGCCTGTTCACGGTCGGCTTCACGATCACGATCCTCGCCGTCTCGCTGCCCCGCATCGCCCGCGACCTGGAGACGACCCCGGCCACCCTGACCTGGGTCATCACCGGCCCGCTGCTCGCCCTCGGCGTGGTCGGGCCGGCGTTCGGCCGCCTGGGCGACCTGTGGGGCCAGCGCCGGGTCTACCTGCTCGGCCTCGGCGCGGCCGGGGTGCTGGCCGGGGCCACCGCCCTCGCCCCGTCGGCGGCCGCGCTGATCGCCTTCCGGGTGCTCGGCGCCGTGGGCGGCGCCGCCACCGGGCCGGCGGCCATGGCCATGATCGCCGGCGTGTTCCCGCCCGAGCGGCGGGTGCAGGCGCTCGGCCTCTGGTCGCTCGTCATGGCGGGCTCGCCGGTGCTCGGCGTCGTCGCCGGCGGCCCCGTCGTCGAGGCGTTCGGCTGGCGGTGGATCTTCGTCGGCCAGGTCGTGTTCACGGTGATCGCCTGGGCCGTCGCCTACGCCATCCTCCCCGAGAGCCGGCGGGCCGGCGGCCCCCGGTCCTTCGACTGGGTCGGCGCCCTCCTGCTCGCCGCCGGGGTGACCAGCCTGCTCGTCGGCCTCAACCGGGGCCCCGAGTGGGGCTGGGCCAGCACCGGCGTGGTGGCCGCCTTCGCCGCCGTGCCGGTCGCCCTCGCCGCGTTCGTGGTCGTGGAGCGGACCTCGGCCTCGCCGCTCGTGCCCCTCCGCTACCTGCGGCGGCGCAACGTGGCCGTGCCGATGGCGGCCGGCGCCCTCACCCAGTTCGCGTACATGGGCGGGTTCATCCTCACCCCGCTGCTGCTCCAGGACGTGCTCGGCTACGGCGAGACCCGCACCGGGCTGCTCTCGATCGCCCGCCCGCTCACCTTCGCCATCGCCGGCCCGGTCGCCGGGTGGATGGCGGTGCGGGTCGGCGAGCGGGCGTCGGCCGTGTTCGGCGCGGCCGTCGTGTCGCTCAGCATGGTCGCCCTCTCCACGGTGGCGCCCGGGTCGAGCGACCTCACGATCGTCGTCGCCCTGGCCCTGTCCGGGCTCGGCCTCGGGGCGACGGCGCCCGCCCTGTCGGCCAGCGTGGCCAACGCCGTCGACGACGGCGACCTCGGCGTGGCCGGCGCCTCCTACCAGCTGGCCGCCCAGGTCGGGGTGGTCGCCGGCATCCAGATCATGCAGACCGTCCAGGCCACCACCGTGTCGTCGGCCGGCCTGGTCGGCAGCTACGGCGACGCCTTCCTCACCGGCGCGGCCGCCTGCGCCATCGGCGCCGTCGCCGCCTCGTTCCTCCGCAGCACGCCGCGGGGCGCGGCCGGCGAGGAGCCGGCCCCCGCCGGCGACCGGGGGCTCGAGGTGGCGAGGGCGAGCTGACCGTGCAGCTCGCCGTCGTGCTCGACTGCGCCGACCCCGTCGCCCTCGCCCCGTTCTGGGCGGCGGCCGTCGGCTACCGCCGGGTGAGCGGGGACGGCGACCCCTACGTCGTGCTGGCCGACCCGGCCGGGCGCCTCCCCGAGCTCCTGCTCCAGCGGGTGGCCGAGCCCCGCACGGCGAAGAACCGCATGCACCTCGACCTCCGGGTCGACGACCTGGACGGCGAGGTGGCCCGCCTGGTGGCGGCCGGCGCCCGGCCCGTGGGCGGGCGGGTGCACGAGGACGGCTGGGTGTGGCAGGTGCTGGCCGACCCGGAGGGCAACGAGCTGTGCGTGCTCCGCCCCCCTGGTGGGCCACCCGTCACTCGGTGATCTCCTTGATCCGCCGGGCGATCTCGGCGGTCGTGGCGTCCGGGGTGGTCGTCTGCATGGCCATGAGCTTGGTCATGTCGCCCTGGACCTTGATCTTGCCGGCCATGAACGCCTGCATCCCGGCCTGCGGGTTCTGCTCCACGAAGATCGCCCTCGCCGTGTCGTAGTCGAGGGTGACGGTGACGTCGGCCGACTCCAGGTGGCCGAGGTCGAGCTCGACCTCGCCGGCCGAGGTGTCCATGTGGGCGTTGACGGTGCCGTCGCCGAAGGGGACGTCGGTGATCACCTGGTTCATGCGGATGGCATGGGCGGGCGGGGCCGTCTTCCCGGAGTACTCCTCGCGGATCTTCCTGGCCTCGGCCAACCACTCGTCCGACAGGAACTTGTACGGCACGTCGTCTCCCTTCGCGGTCTGCGGCGGGGCCGCACGCTACCCGGTGGTCGTGAGGGGATCCGCCGCCAGCGACCACACGACGAAGCGGCCGACGAAGGCCGACAGCTCGTCCAGGGGCAGCTCGATGCGGCCGGTGCGGTGGAAGTGGCTGAAGTACCCGACCGCCCCGACGACGCCGTAGGCCAGCAGCTCGGGGTCCTCGTCGCGCACCAGCCCGGCGGCGATCCCCTCCCGGATCAGGGCGGCGACGTCGGCGACGTGCACGTCGGTGCCCTTGCGGACGACGTCGGCGAACTGCTTCTCCAGGTGCTCGACCTCGAGCAGGGCGAAGAAGTGGGCGTGGTGGGCCATGAACCGCACCGACGCCTCGGCGCCCTGGCGCAGGCGGGTGAGGGCGTCGGCGGCCGGGTCCATGGCCTCGCCCTGGGCCCGCCGCAGCCGCAGCCTGATGTCCTCGGCCAGCTCCCGGAACAGGGTCTCCTTGGTGTCGAAGTACCAGTAGAAGAGGCCCTTGGCCACGCCGGCGGCGGTGACGATGTCGGCGATGCGGGTGTCCGCGTACCCGCGGGCCGCGAACAGCTCGGCCGCCGTGTCGATGAGCTGCTGCTTGCGCTCCTGCCCCTGGGTCGTCAGCCGTCGGGCCATGCCGCCCCAACAGTAGGGTGGACCGATGGCCGGCACGAGGGCCGAGCGGATCGCCACCCGCGCCCGCAACCCGAAGTGGCGCAACGCCCCGCTCCGCATCGAGATGGCCGAGTGCATCAACTGCGACACGTGCCTGCGCCACTGCCCGCCCCAGTTCGGGGCCATCTTCAACCACGGGATCGACGTGGTGATCATCCCGGAGCTGTGCTCGGGCTGCGGCAAGTGCCTCGACCCGTGCCCGGTGGACTGCATCTACGAGGACCCGGCCTGGGTGCCGGCGCCCGACGACTGGTGGGAGGAGCCGGCCACCGATGACCCCTACTGACCCAGCGGTGCTGCCCGGCGCGGAGGCCTGGTCGGCCCCGGGCGGCCCGCACGGCGCGCTCGTCCTCCACGGGTTCACCGGCAACCCGACCTCGATGCGGCCGCTGGCCGAGCGCCTGGCCGCGGCCGGCCTGGCCGTCGAGCTGCCCCGGCTGCCGGGCCACGGCACGACCGTCGAGGACATGGCGACGACGTCGTGGCCGGACTGGTCGGCGGCGGCCGAGGCGGCCTACGCCGACCTCGCGGCGCGGTGCGAGCGGGTCGTCGTGGCCGGGCTGTCGATGGGCGGCACCCTCGCCGCCTGGCTGGCCGTCGAGCACCCCGAGATCGCCGGCCTCGTGCTCGTCAACCCGGCCGTCGAGCCCATCCCGCCCATGCGCGACCTGGTCGAGGCGGTCGCCGCCCAGGGCGAGGCGTTCATGCCCGGCGTGGGGTCGGACATCGCCGCGCCCGGGGTCATCGAGTCGGCCTACGACCGGGCGCCGGTCGCCGGCCTGCTGTCGCTGCTCGACGCCGTCGACGCCCTGCAGCCCCGCCTGCCCGGCATCCGCTGCCCGATCCTGCTCGCCACCAGTCCCCACGACCACGTCGTCCCGCCGACCGGCGGCGACCACCTGGCCGGCCTCGTCGCCGGCCCGGTCACCCGCCTGGTGCTGGAGCGCAGCTTCCACGTCGCCACCCTCGACCTCGACCGGGAGCTGCTGGAGGACGCCGCCGTGCGCTTCGCCGGCGAGGTCACCGGGGGCTAGGAGCAGCCCTCGATCAGCTCGACGGCCTCGGCCACGCCGGTGCGGAACGACGTCACCCGCTGGCCGTCGGTCTCGAAGATCGTGCGCATTGCCGGGTCCTGGCCCGGCCCCGGCCCGACCACGAGGTAGTGCCCGTCCCCGAGGTAGGGGTGGGGGCGGACCTCGACCCGGTCGCCGTAGGCGTCGGCCACCTCGCGCTCGGTCGAGCCGATGTCGACGCCCTCCTCGGTCGGGAACCCGGGCGACACGTCGCCGGCGTCGGTCGGGAGCTCCTGGAGGTCGATGCGGACGACGGTGTCGCCGTCGACCATCACGTTGACCCCGACCGCCATGCCGGCCGCCGAGATGTAGGCGCACGGGCTGCCCTCGGTCCCGGAGGTCACGTCCCAGTCCCGCCCGGTGGCCGCCTCCAGCTCCTCGACGGTCATGCCGGCCACGATCGGGCCGAGCCGGCCCCAGCCGACCCGGTCGGACGGGTCGAGCACCGGCCCGTCGGGCGCGGTCGTCGACGTGGTGGGCGGGGCCGTCGTGTCCGTGGTCGACGGCGCCGCCGTGGTCGGGGGCGCGGTCGTCGTCGGCGGCGGGGCCGCCGTCGTCGCCGGGGCGGTGGTCACCGGCGCGGACGTCGTGGTGGGGGGCGCGGTCGTGGTCGTCGCCGGCTCGTCGCCCGCCGTCGTCGACGGCCCGCCCACGGCCACCTGCTGGGGGTCGTCGCCGCCGAGGCTGCGGACGCCGACGACGGCGGCGAGGACGACGATCGCCGCCGCCACCGCCCCGAGCGTCGCCAGCTGCCACGGGGCGAACGTGCGGGCCTCGGTGCGCGCCTCGATGCGGTCCCACGCGTCGGGCGACACGGTGACCCGCTCTGCCTGGCGCCTGAGGGTCTCCCTGACCCGGTCCTCGACGTTCATCGCTCGATCACCTCGCGGAGGCGGGCCAGGCCCCGGTGGACCGCCGAGCCCACCGTGCCGGGCCGGCAGCCGAGCACCTGGGCGGTCTCCGCCTCGCTCATGTCCTCGTAGAAGCGCAGGACGATCGCCGCCCGCTGGCGGAACGGCAGGCGCTGGATGGCGTCCCACAGCTCGTCGGCCCTGAGCTCGGCGGGGGCGTCGGGCGCCGGCCGGCGCCGCACCTCGAGCGCCTGGCGCCGGTGCCAGGACCGGCAGTTGTTGGCCACGACCACCCGCAGGTAGGCCGGCGGGTTGGCGGCCCGGGCCCAGCCCCGCCGCAGCTGCACGAACGCGTCCTGCACGAGCTCCTCCGCCACCTCGTTGGACCCGGTCAGGAGGTGGGCGAAGCGGACCATGGCCGCGTACTCCTGCCGGTACAGCTCGACGAGCGGGTCGGGCCACGTCGCCGCCAGGGGGACGACCGCCGCGACCGGGCCCGTCCCCTCGTCGCCGGCTCGCTCGAGCGCCATCACGTCCTCTTCGACGCCGGACGCCCCGGGTTCCTTGCGGGAATCCCGGCCGGGGTCCCCCGGGGCCGCCCTTACCATGGCCCCATGCCCGACCGCATCACGCGCGACGACGTCGCCCACGTCGCCCGGCTGGCCCGGCTGCGCCTCGACGACGAGGAGCTCGACCGGTTCACCGGGCAGCTGGCCGCCGTGCTCGAGCACGCCAGGGACGTCGAGGCGCTGGACGTGGCCGACGTGCCGCCCACGGCCCATCCCTACCCGCTGCGCAACGTCCTCCGCGAGGACGAGCCCCGCCCCGGCGTCGACCGCGACGAGGTGCTGGCCATGGCGCCGCTGGCCGAGGGCGGGCGCTTCGCCGTCCCGCCGGTCCTCGGGGAGGCGCCGTGACCGCGCTGGGCATCGCGGCCGCCGTCCGGGCCGGCGAGCGGTCGGCGGTCGACGTGCTCGACGAGCACCTGGCCGCCGTGGACGCCCGCGAGGCGGAGCTGCACTGCTTCGTGACCCGCACCGACGACGCCGCCCGCGCCGCGGCCGAGGCCGTCGACCGCCGGGTCGCGGCGGGGGAGGACCCCGGCCCGCTCGCCGGCGTGCCGGTCGTGCTCAAGGACAACCTCTGCACGAGGGGGATCCCCACCACCTGCTCCAGCCGCATCCTCGAAGGGTGGCGGCCACCGTACGACGCGACCGTGGTGGCGCGCCTCGCCGCCGCCGGCGCGGTCGTGATCGGCAAGACCAACCTCGACGAGTTCGCCATGGGCTCGTCCACCGAGAACTCGGCGTTCGGGCCGACCCGCAACCCCCACGACCCGAGCCGGGTGCCGGGCGGGTCGAGCGGGGGCAGCGCGGCGGCCGTCGCCGCCGGCTTCGCCCCCCTCGGGCTGGGCTCGGACACCGGCGGGTCGATCCGCCAGCCCGCCGCGCTGTGCGGGGTGGTCGGCATGAAGCCGACCTACGGCCGCGTCTCCCGCTACGGGCTGGTGGCGTTCGCCTCCTCCCTCGACCAGATCGGGCCGCTCACTGCGACCGTCGCCGACGCCGCCCTCCTGCTCGAGGTCGTGGCCGGCCACGACCCGCTCGACTCGACGTCGATCCCGATGCCGGCGCCCGACGTCCGCTCCCGCCTCGGCGAGGGCGTCGAGGGGCTGCGGGTGGGCGTCGTCGCCGAGCTGATGGGCGTGGGCGTGGCCCCCGACGTGGCCGCCCGCGTCCGCCAGGCGGCCGACGCGCTCGTCGCCGCCGGCGCCAAGGTGGACGAGGCGACCGTCCCCGCCGCCGTCTACGGCCTGTCCGCCTACTACCTGATCGCCCCGGCCGAGGCGTCGAGCAACCTCGCCCGCTACGACGGCGTGCGCTACGGGCTGCGGGTCGAGGCCCCGACCACCGGCGAGATGAACACCGAGACCCGCACGGCCGGGTTCGGGGCCGAGGTGAAGCGGCGGATCATGCTCGGCACCTACGCCCTGTCGGCCGGCTACTACGACGCCTACTACGGCAAGGCCCAGCGGGTGCGGACCCTGATCCTGCGGGACTTCGAGGCGGCGTACGCGTCGTTCGACCTGCTGCTGGCGCCCACGTCGCCGACCACCGCCTTCCCGCTCGGCGCGAAGACCGCCGACCCGCTCGCCATGTACATGAACGACGTCTGCACGATCCCGTCGAACCTGTCCGGCCACCCGGCCATCTCGGTGCCGTTCGGCACCGGCGACGACGGCCTGCCGGTCGGCGTGCAGGTCCTCGCCCCCGCCCTCGGCGAGGTCGACCTGTTCCGGGCGGCGGCCGTGCTCGAGGAGGCCGCACCGTGACCGCCACCGCCACGACCTGGGAGACCGTGATCGGCCTCGAGGTCCACTGCGAGCTCGCCACGGCCACGAAGCTGTTCTGCTCCTGCGCCAACGCGTTCGGCGCCGAGCCCAACACCAACGTCTGCCCGGTGTGCCTCGGGCTGCCTGGGTCGCTCCCGGTGCTGAACCGCCGGGCCGTCGAGCTCGCCATGCGGCTCGGGCGGGCGCTGCACTGCACGGTGCTGCCCTCGGTGTTCCACCGGAAGAACTACTTCTATCCGGACATGCCGAAGGACTACCAGATCAGCCAGTACGACGCCCCGGTGAACGTCGACGGCTGGCTGGAGCTGCCCGACGGCACGAGGGTCGGCATCGAGCGGGCCCACCTCGAGGAGGACACCGGCAAGTCGACCCACGTCGGCGGGGGCGGGCGCATCCACGAGGCGTCGTCCACCCTCGTCGACTACAACCGGGCCGGCGTCCCGCTCGTCGAGATCGTGAGCCGCCCCGACCTCCGCTCGGCCGAGCAGGCCAGGGCGTACGTGAACGAGCTGCGGGCCATCCTCGTCGCCACCGGCGCCTCCGACGCGCGGATGGAGGAGGGGTCGCTCCGGGTCGACGCCAACGTGTCGGTGCGCCCGCTCGGGTCCGACGCGTTCGGCACCCGCTGCGAGATCAAGAACCTGAACTCGGTGCGCTCGCTCGGCCGGGCCATCGAGTTCGAGGCCGCCCGCCAGGTCGCCCTCGTCGAGGAGGGCGGCCGGGTCGTCCAGGAGACGCGGCACTGGGACGAGGCCGACGGCCGCACGCACACCCTGCGGTCGAAGGAGGAGGCCTACGACTACCGGTACTTCCAGGAGCCGGACCTCGTGCCGCTCGCGCCCGAGGAGGCGTGGGTGGCGGCCGTCGACGCCGCCCTGCCCGCGCTGCCGGCCGAGCGCCGGGCCCGGCTCGCCGCGGCCGCCGGGGTCGACGCGAGGAGCCCGTCGGTGGCCGTGATCGTCGGCCGCGACCTGGACGGCCTCGCGCTCGGGGCGATCGGGGCCGGGGCCGACCCGGCCAGGGTGCTCACCCGCGTCGAGCACGACCTGGCCGTCGCCGGCGCTGCGGCCGTGGCGCCGGCCGACCTGGCCGCCGTCGTCGACATGGAGGCCGCCGGCCGGCTGACCGCCACCCAGGCCAAGGCCGTGCTGGCCGACCTCGTCGCCGGGGCCGGGTCGCCCGAAGAGATCGTCGCCCGCCGGGGGTTCGTGGCCATGGGCGAGGACGACCTCGCCGCCGCCGTGGACGCCGCCGTGGCCGCCGACCCGGCCGCCTGGGCCCGGTACGCGGCCGGCAACGACAAGGCCGCCGGGGCGATCGTCGGCGCGGTCATGAAGGCGACGAAGGGCAAGGCCAACGGGCAGGCCGTGACCGCCCTCCTTCAGGCGAGGAGGGACGCCGCCGGGTGAGGTGATCGGGACCGCCGCCGATAGCGTCGGCCCCTCATGCGCTTCCCCACCCCCCTCCGCGTCCTGCTGGCGCTCGTGCTCGCCGTGGCCCTGCTCGGGGCCTGCGGGGGCGACGACGACGACGGCGGCGAGGTCGCCGCGTCCTCGTCCACCACGGCGGCGGCGGACGAGACGACCACGTCCGAGACCACGGGCTCCACCGAGGACACGACCGAGGACACGACGGACACCTCGACCGACGACTCGACGGACACCTCGACCGACCCGACCTTCACCGGCGACGCCGACAGCGAGTGGTGCGGCCGGTACCAGGAGCTCCAGGACCTGCCCGACCCGTTCGGGGCCGAGGCCACCTCGCCCGAGGAGGCCCAGGCCACCTTCGACGAGGCCGAGGGCCTGGTCGCCGGGCTCGTCTCGTCGGCGCCCGACGAGATCGCCGAGGCCACCCAGATCGTCGCCACCGCCCTCTCGGACCTCGGGGACGTGCTGGCCCGCTACGACTGGGACTTCACCCGCTTCAGCGAGGAGGGCACCGAGGAGGAGTTCGCCCTCTTCGAGGACCCCGCGCTCGAGGACGCCGGCACCCAGGTCGAGGCCTACGCCAGCCAGGTGTGCGGCATCGAGGACGAGTAGCGACGGGGCCGATCCGCCCGTTCCGGAACGCTTGAGTTCCGGAACGGGGCAGTCTTACAATTTCGGCCATGGGACGAGGAACGGTTCACCGGCGGCGGTGGGGGACGCTCGTCGTCCTCTGCCTGAGCCTCCTCATCATCGGGCTCGACAACACGATCCTGAACGTCGCCCTCCCGACCCTCCAGCGGGACCTCGACGCCAGCACCAGCCAGCTCCAGTGGATCGTCGACAGCTACGTGCTCGTGTTCGCGGGGCTGCTGCTCACGGCCGGCGCCATCGGCGACCGCTTCGGGCGGAAGGGCGCGCTGAACCTCGGGCTCGTCGTGTTCGCGGTCGCGTCGGTCCTGTCGGCCTACGCCGACTCGGCCGGGATGCTGATCGCCACGCGGGCCCTCATGGGGGTGGGCGGCGCGTTCATCATGCCGACCACCCTGTCGATCCTCACGAACGTCTTCACCGACCCCCGCGAGCGGGCGCGTGCCATCGCCGCCTGGTCCGGGGTGGCCGGGCTCGGCATCGCGCTCGGGCCGGTCACCGGCGGCTGGCTGCTCGAGCACTTCTGGTGGGGCTCGGTCTTCCTGGTGAACGTCGTCGTCGTGGTCGTCGCCCTGGCGGCCGGGGCCGTGCTCGTGCCCACCTCCCGCGACGACGAGACGCCCCCGCTCGACCTCGTCGGCGCCGCCCTGTCGGTGGCCGGGCTGACCGCCCTCGTGTGGGCGATCATCGAGGCCCCGATCTCGGGCTGGGGGTCGGGCCCGATCGTCGCCGGGTTCGCGGCGGCGGCCGTGCTGCTCGGCGCCTTCCTCGTGTGGGAGCGCCGGGTCGCGCACCCCATGCTCCCGCTCACGTTCTTCTCGAACCCCCGCTTCAGCGCGGCGAGCGTGGCCGTCACCCTCGTGTTCTTCGGGCTGTTCGGCTCGCTGTTCCTGCTGACCCAGTACCTCCAGTCGGTCCTCGGCTACACCGCGCTCGAGGCCGGCGTGCGGCTGCTGCCCCTCGCCCTCGTGCTGTCGGTCGCAGCCGGCGCCTCGGCCCGGCTGGTCGAGCGGATCGGCACCAAGCGGGTGGTCGCGCTCGGGCTGGTGCTCGTGGCCAGCGGCCTCGTGCTGGCCTCCACGGCGTCGGCCGAGTCCGGCTACGGCCTCGTCGTGTCGGCCATGATGATCATGGCCATGGGCATGGGGCTGACGATGGCGCCGTCGACCGAGTCGATCATGGGGTCGCTGCCGCTCGGCAAGGCCGGGGTCGGGTCGGCCGTCAACGACACCACCCGCCAGGTGGGCGGCGCGCTCGGGGTCGCCGTGCTCGGCAGCATCGTCTCCTCGGGCTACCGCCCCGACGTCACCGACCGCCTCGCCGGCAGCCTCCCGCCCGAGGCGCTCGAGGTCGTCACCGACTCGGTGGGCGGCGCGGTCGGCGTGGCCGCCCGGGTGGGCGGCCCGGCCGGCGACGTGGTCGCGGCCGTCGCCCGCACGGCGTTCGCGGACGCCATGGGCGCGGCGCTGCTCGTCGGGGCCGCAGTCGCCTTCCTCGGGGCCGTCGTCGCCCTCCTGTGGCTCCCCGCCAGGGCCGTCGAGCCCGGGTCCGCCGCCGGTGCCCACCCGGGGGCGGCGTCGTCGGCGCGGCCGGCGGCGGCGTGACGGACCTCGCCGCCGCCTTCCCCGGTCGAGCCCCGCGCCGGGCCGGGCGCCCTCGCGACGCCCGGGCCCGGCACGTCATCCTCCAGGCGACGAGGACCGTCCTCGCGTCGTCCGGCTTCGCCGGGCTGACCGTCGACGCCGTGGCCACCACGGCGGGCGTCGGCAAGGCGACCATCTACCGGCGGTGGCCGTCCCGCGAGCGGCTGGTGCTCGACGCCGTGCGGGAGGTGACGGCGCCGATCACCGTGCCCGACACCGGCGCGCTGCGCAGCGACCTCGTCGCCTTCGCCGAGGCCATGTCCGGCGACCTGACGACCGGGGTGGCCCAGGTGCTGCCCGGGCTGGCCGCGGCCGCCGCCCACAGCCCGGCGCTGCGGGAGGAGCTGGTGGCCTTCGCCGCCGAGCGGCGGGCGCACGTGCGGTCGGCGCTCGGCCGGGCCGCCGCCAGGGGCGAGCTCCGGCCCGGCACCGACCTCGACGTCGCCGTCGAGCAGCTCGTCGGGCCGGTCGTGTACCGGATGGTGGTGACCGGGTCGGTGCCGACGGGCGCCGAGGTCGGCGCCATGATCGACCAGCTGCTCGCGGGCATCGGTCCGCGCTAATTCGGCGCGCCCGCGCCGCCCGTCCGGTAGAACCGGCGGCGTGGACCGCCAGCTCCGGCCCGTCACCGCCGACGAGGCCGACGACTTCTTCCTCGCCGAGGGCGTCGCCTTCGGCTCCGTGCCCGACGCCGACGCGCTCGCCCGGTACGGCGCGCTGTTCGAGCCCGACCGGTCGATCGCCGTGTTCGAGGCCGGCCAGATCGTGGGCACCGCCGGCGCCTACACCTTCGAGCTGACCGTCCCCGGCGCCCGCACCGTGCCGGCCTGCGGCGTGAGCTGGGTGGCGGTGGTGCCCACCCACCGCCGCCAGGGGATCCTCACGCAGATGATGGCCCACCAGCTGGCCGACGTGGCCGAGCGGGGCGAGCCGGTGGCCATCCTCACCGCTTCGGAGGGCACCATCTACCGCCGCTTCGGCTACGGCGTGGCCAGCGCGGCGGCCATCGTCGAGGTCGACAAGACCCGGTCGGCGTTCCGCCGGCCGCCGGCCGTCGGCGGGCGGGTGCGCCTCGTCGGCCGGGAGGAGGCGGCCAAGCTGGTCCCCGCGCTCTACGACGCGTTCCGCCGGCGGCGCCACGGGTCGGTCACCCGCAGCGACCGCTACTGGGAGCTGTGGCTGAAGGACCCGGAGGCGTACCGGGGCGGCGCGAGCGGCCGGTTCGTCGCCGTCCACGAGTCCGACGACGGGGTGGCCGACGGCTTCGTGTCGTACCGGTTCAAGGAGGACTGGGACGAGGTCGCCAACCGCAGCCAGGTCCGCCCGGTCGGCGTGTACGCGCTCGACCCCGAGGTCGACGCCGCCCTCTGGCGCTTCCTGCTCGACGTCGACCTCGCCAACGTCGTGCGGTCCCACGCCCGGCCCCTCGACGACCCGATCGCCTGGCGCCTGGCCGACCACCGGGCCTGGCGGGTGACGGGGATCGTCGACTGGCTGTGGGCCTGCCTCGTGGACGTGCCGGCCGCGCTGGCGGCCCGCCGCTACGGCACGCACGGGTCGCTCGTGCTCGAGGTGGTCGACCCGTTCCGGCCCGAGGCCGGCGGCCGCTTCCGCCTCGACGGCGGCCCCGACGGCGCCGAGTGCGCCCGCACCGACGCCGACCCCGACCTCGTGCTGGCGGCCGGCGACCTCGGCAGCGCCTACCTCGGCGGCGCCCGCTTCGCCGTGCTCCGCCGGGCCGGCCTGGTCGAGGAGCGGTCCCCGGGCGCGGTCGCCACCGCGGACGCGCTCTTCGCCACCGACCCCCTGCCCTTCTGCGACACGGGGTTCTGAAAGGGAAACAATTCCTTGCTCCCCGCGTGAGCGCCCGACTACGGTCCGGCGCTTCGGTTCCTGGGGGGGAGTCCACACATGTCGAAAGCCTTCGGGCGCGCGCGCGTCGCCGTCCTCGTCGTCGCGGCCACGTTGGCGGCGGCGGTGGCCGTGCTCGTGCCGCAGGTGCCGGCACAGGCCGCCGAACGCGTCATCGGTGCGCAGCTGTACGCCACCGGCGACATGGTCGAGGTCGAGGTCCTGCCGGCATCGGCCGGGCTGACCTCGCAGCTGTGGCTCCTCGAGCCCCAGGAGGTCTTCATCTCGACGAACCGGGACGTCGGGAGGACCGTGACCCTCGGCCCGTTCACGTCCGGCGACGAGCTGGTCTTCGGGATCAGGGTCGAGGGCCACGAGTACCGCATGGGGCCGGCCGACCGGAACCCCGACGGGCTCGCCCACGCCGCCGTCGAGATCCTCGGCGAGGGCCTGGCCCGCGTCGGGTTCGAGGACCTGTTCGGCGGCGGCGACCGCGACTACGACGACAACGTCTTCGAGTTCAGGGGCGGCATCGCGCCCGAGCCGCCGCCCCCGCCGCCCGAGGAGCCCCCGCCGCCCACCGTCGGCCGCAACCCGGTGGCCAGGGCCGGCGCCGACCAGGCGGTGCCCGAGGGCAGCGCCGTCACCCTCGACGGCAGCGGGTCGATCGACCCGAGCCCGGCCGTGCTGGAGCCGACCGAGGCGACGGCCAACCTGCCCGGCGGCACCGCGCTGTCGGCCGGCATCAACGGCCTGGCGTCGGGCGACGACGGGCCGGTCATCGCCGCCCAGGCGGCCATCGGGGAGGGCCCGCCGGCCGCCGACACGGCCATCGTCTACGTGGTCGACGTCTCGGGCAGCGCCGACTTCACCGGCGGCTGCGGCGGCGACCAGAACGGCGACCGGCTCTCGAACCGGATCATCGACTGCGAGATCGCGGCCGCCCTCGAGCTCCACCAGGACGTCGTGGCCGCCGGCACCGTGGCCCAGGTCGGCCTGGTGTCGTTCTCGTCGGGCGCCTCGGCCCGCGACCTGAACCCGACGTCGGCCACCTCGGTGCTGATCGCGCCGGGCGCCGACGCCGACGCCGACGGCGTGCCCGACCTCACCGAGGGCCTGCGAGCCCTGCGGGCCGGCGGCGGGACCAACTTCTCGGCGGCGGCGAGGGCGGCGTGCGACACCCTGGCCGGCAGCATCGCCGACAACCGCCTGGCCGTGTTCCTGTCCGACGGCGAGGCCACCGAGGGCGCGGCCGTCACGACCGTCCTGCCCTGCACCAACCCGACCACGTTCCACGCCTTCGCCATCGGCGCCGGCTCGTCGTGCACCGGCGGGCGGGTCGGCTCCAAGCTGGCCGACATCGCCGCCCGCACCGGCGGCACGTGCACGAACGTGCCCGACGTCGGCAACCTGCCGGACATCCTCCAGGCGGTCATCGGCAGCCGTCTCACCGGGGCGACGCTCACCGTCGACGGGGGCGACCCGCTCGACCTCGCGCCCCACATGACGCCGCCGCCGCCCTTCGAGGGCCCGGCCGGCGCCGACCTCCGCATCCCGCTGCCCGACCTGCCCCCGGGCGACCACGAGCTGTGCCTCACCGTCACCGGCGAGGACGCAGGCGGCGAGGGCTCGGTCACGACGTGCGCCGTCCTCGGCGCCGGCAGCGCCCCGCTGGCCTACCGGTGGACCTTGGTCGACGGCGACGGCCCGCCGATCACCCTGTCGTCGACCACGAGCGCGCGGCCGTCGTTCCTCGCGTCCGACGACGGCGTCTACACCTTCGAGGTGACCGTCACCAACGGCTTCGGCCTGACCGACAGCGACCGCGTCGTCGTGACGGTCGAGAACGTCGACCCCGCCGTGCAGGCCGAGGCCAGCAGCGGCTACGCCGGCGGCGTCACCGTCGTGAACGCCTCGTTCACCGACGCCGGCTGGCTCGACACCCACGCCGCCACCATCGACTGGGGCGACGGCACGGCGGCCGAGGACGTCCCGGTCACCGCCGACGGCTCGGGCTGGGGCGGCTTCTTCGGCTCCCACGTGTTCGACGAGCACGGCACGTTCACGGTCACCGTGACCCTGGCCGACGACGACGGCGGCGAGGCCACCACGACCGTCGCCCAGCTGGCCGTGCAGGAGCCCGTCGCCGTGTGGGCCAACAGCCGCACCGCGCCCCGCACCTTCGAGTGGTCGGGCGCGAGCGGGACCATCGAGGGCGCCGTGCACTCCAACCGCGACCTGCGGGTGCTCGGCTCCACCAAGACCGTCAGGGGCACGACCACCTACGTGGGCACGGCCTCGATCGAGGACCGCCACATCTTCGTGCCGCGCGCCGTCCGCGGGCCGGCCGGCGACCTGCCGTTCCGGTTCGACGTGGCCGACTACGCCCCCGGCGGGCCGGTGGCCGGCGAGGTGGGCGCCGCCTACCACGACATGTCGTCGCGCTGCGCCGGCGGGCTGTGGCACGTGGTCGACCAGGTCCTCGCGGCCGGCGTCTACTACGTCCCCTGCGCCGTGAAGGTCAACGGGTCGGCCGTCGGCGGGCGCATCACGCTCGCCGCCACCGGCGCCATCACCGTCGACGGCTCCCGGCCGGCGTTCGACCCGTACCACGACGGGCTGCTGTTCCTGTCCGGCGCCACCGGCGACCGGGCCATCGACGTCGCCGCCTCCACCTCCCGGTTCCTCGGCGTGCTGTTCGCCGAGCGCGGCGAGATCGAGGTGTCGGGCAGCTCCAACCGCTTCTACTGCGGCATCGTCGGCGACCGCGTCGACCTGACCGGCGGCGACGTCACCATCAGGGGCGCGGCCTGCGGCCGGCCCGACAGCGTCGTCGCCGGCCCGCTGCTCGTCCCCGAGCTCGGCCTCGGCCTCGAGGCCGACGCCGACGACGTCTTCGCCGGCGACCCGATCGGCTACCGCCTGACGGCGACGAACGACGGCGCCCTGCTCGTCGTGCCCGGCCTGTTCGGCGCCGAGGACGTGGACACGGCGGCGGCCACGATCGACTCGTTCTCGCTGGCCGTCGAGCGCCGCTCGGCCACCGACGGCACGTGGCAGCACCTGTCGGGGACGGCCGACGGGCTCGACCTGAGCACCCGCCCGAACGCGGCGACCGGCGTCGCCTACGCCGCCTCCGGCGACCGGGTGGTCGGCACCGTCGTCCAGCCCGGCGGCCTCGCCACGTGGGGCTACCAGGCCCTCGTCGCGCTGACCCCCGAGCAGGTCGACCTCCTGCTCGACCCGGCCCGCACCGACGGCATCCGCACCCACGTCGAGCTCGGCTGGACGGCGCCCGGCACCCAGCTGCGGACCCTGTACCGCTACAGCGCCGACTTCGTCGACGCGCTCCGCGCCCTGTCCGGCGACGTCGACGACGTCACGGTCACGATGACCACCCCGACCGGCGACCCGGCCGTGCTCGACCTCGGCACGCTGGCGCCCGGCGCCTCGGCCACCGAGGACCGCGCCTACGAGGTGCCGACCCTGGCCCCGAAGGGCGACGGCGAGACCGACGACGCCTACGTCGCCCGCCTCCTCGCCGCCGACGACGCGGCCCTGTTCGCCACCGCCGTGGCCAGGGCGACGGGCGGGGTCGGCCTGCTGATCTCGCCGCAGGTCGCCGACCGCTCCACCCGCCACGTCCCCGCCGTGCGGGTCACGGCCACCGGCCCGGCCGCGGCCGGGCCCGGCGACCACCTCACGTGGGACCTCCGCCTGGCCAACCAGGGCTCGACCCCCGCCGAGCAGCTGGCCTTCACCGACCGGGTGGACGGCACGACCCTCCCGGTGGCCGGCGTGCCCGGCGCGCTGGCCCCGGCCCAGGTCTCCGACCACACCGCCACCTACGACGTGCCCGCCTCGTCCACCGGTGGGACCCTCCACAACCGGGCCGAGGCGACGTGGCGGGACGGCGCCGGCAACGCCTACGGCCCGTCCGGCGCGACGGCCGAGACCGTCGTGTCGACCCCGCCCGGCCTCGCCGCCAGCCTGCGCGACGTCCTGCGGACCGACGGCGACGGCAACGGCCTCGTCACGCCGGGCGACACCATCCGCTACGAGGCGACCGTCACCAACCGGGGCGGCAGCCCGCTCACCGGCGTCGTCCTGACCGCGCCGGTCGACCGCAACACCGCGCTCGTCCCCGGCTCGGTCACGACCTCGACCGGCTCGGTGCGCACCGGCACCGGCGACGAGGTCGTCGTCGACGTCGGCACCGTCGGCGCCGGCGCGGCCGCCACGCTGGCGTGGGACGTCGTGATCGACGACCCGCTGCCCGACGGGGTCGCCGTCCTGTCCGTCCAGGGCTCGGTCACCAGCACCGAGCTCGACGCCGTCCGCACCGACGACCCGGGCGTCGCCGGCAGCGCCGACCCCACGACCACCCGCGTGGTCGTGCCCCGGCCGGCGCTCAGCGGCACGCTCTCGGCGTCGCTCGTCCGCGACGTCGGCGGCGACGGCATGCCCTCGCCGGGCGACACCCTCCGCTACACCGCGGCCGTGTCGAACCTCGGCACCGTCGGCGCCACCGCCGTCGACCTGGCCGTGCCCCTCGACCCCGCGTCGACCCTCGTCATCGGGTCGGTCACGACCACCCGAGGGTCGGTCGTGCAGGGCGGCGCCCTCGGCGACGAGGTCGTCGAGGTGGCGGCGGGCACGCTCGTGGCCGACAGCTCGTTCACGGTCACGTTCGAGGCGAAGGTGGCCGACCCGCTCCCGGCCGGCGTCACCAGCCTGGCCGCCCAGGGCCGCATCACGTCCGCCGAGCTCCAGCCCATCCTGACCGACGACCCGCACACGAACGAGGAGGCCGACGTCACCGTCGTCGCCCTCCGCGTCCCCGGCGGGGGCAGCGGTGGCGGCGGCGGGAACGGCCTGCCGGCCCCGACCGTCGGCGGCCTCGAGCCGCCGGCCGGCACCATCCTCTCGGCCCCGACCCCGGTGGCCGCCACCCTGACCCCGCCGGCCGGCGCCACCGTCGTCTCGTGGACCGTCGGCGTCCGGCGCACCGGCACCGACGACGTGCGCGAGCTGGCCTCGGGCACCGGCCCCGACGTGGCCGCCACCGTCGACCCGACGGTGCTGGCCAACGGCGGCTGGGAGCTCGTCGTCGAGTCGGCCTCGTCCAACGGCGGCATCTCCGTCACCGTCTCGCCGTTCGTGGTCGACGGCCAGCTCAAGCTCGGCCGCTACACGACCACGTTCGAGGACATGGCCGTCGCCATCGCCGGCCTGCCCCTCCGGGTGCTGCGCACCTACGACTCCTTCGACACCGCCGTCGGCGACTTCGGCGCCGGCTGGACCCTGTCGGTCGCCTCGTTCCGGGTGGCGACCAACGGCCCGCTCGGGCAGGGCGGGTGGTCGATGCGCCAGTGCGGCGGCGGGCTCATCTTCGTCCCGCTGTGCTTCAGCAGCGACCGGCCCCACTACGTGAGCGTCACCTGGCCCGACGGCCGCAACGAGGTCTTCGACCTCACGCCGGCCAGGGGCTCGACGTTCCTCGCCGGCCTCACCCAGGCGGAGTTCACCGGCCGCCCGGGCACGACGTCGACCCTGGAGGCGGCCGACGGCTCGCTGTGGTTCAGCGGCGACGGCAACCTCTACGGCGGCTTCTTCGGCACCGACGGCCTGTACGACCCGACCCGGTTCGTGCTCACCGACCGCTTCGGCACCGAGTACCTGCTCGACATGGGCGACGGCCTGCTGCGGGCCCTCGACCGGGCCGGCACGACGACGACGTTCACCGACGCCGGCATCGTGTCGTCCGCGGGGCCGTCGGTCCGCTTCATCCGCGACGCCCAGGGCCGCATCACGACCGTCGAGGGGCCCGACGGCAGCACCGTCGGCTACACCTACGACGCGGCCGGCGACCTCGTGCGGGTCGTCGACCAGAACGGCGACCCGGCCACCTTCGGGTACGCGCCGGGCCACCTGCTGACGAGCATCGACGCCGGCGGGCGGCCCTACCGCACGCTCGAGTACGACGACGACGGCCGGCTCGCCGCCGTCGTGGACGGGGAGGGCAACCGCACCGCCGTCGCCGTCGACGTCGCCGGCCGCCAGGAGGTCGTCACCGACGCCGAGTCCCGGCTCACGACGATCACCACCTTCGACGACCGCGGCAACCCGGTCCGCCAGGAGCAGGCCCACGACGGCGTGGTCGACACCACGACCTGGACCTGGGACGACGAGGACCGGGTGACATCGCGCACCGACCCCGCCGGCCACACGTCGCGGGGCACCTACGACGGCAGCGGGAACCTGACGAGCGTCAGCGACGCCGAGGGTCGCACGACGAGGATCACCTACTCCGCCTTCGGCGAGATCCTCACCTGGACCGACCCGGCCGGCAACGTCACCCGCTACCGCTGGAACGACGACGGCACCCTGGCGTCGATCACCGACGCCGACGGCCACGCCGAGACGTACGGCTACGACGACCGCGGCAACCGGACGAGCGCCACCGACCGGACCGGCCGGACGACGACGTGGACCTTCGACGCCGCCGGCCGCGTGCTCTCCGAGCGCGACCCGCTCGGCGGCACGACCCGCTACACCTACGACCCGCTCGGCCGGGTCCTCACCGAGACCGACCCGACCGGCGGCGTCACGTCGAGCACGTGGGACGAGGCCGGCAACCTGCTCTCCGTCACCGACGCGCTGGGCCACGGCGTCGCGTTCACGTACGACCAGTTCGGCCGGCTCCTCGAGCAGACCGACCAGGCCGGGCACGCCTCGAAGTTCGGCTACGACGGCGCCGGCCGCCTCGTGCGGTACACCGACCCGCTCGCCGAGGTGACGACCTACGCCTACGACGGCAACGGCAACCTCGTCGGCGCCACGGCCGCCGACGGCCGGGAGACGACCTACGCCTACGACGGCGCCGGCCGGCTGGTGTCGATGACCGACGCCGTCGGCCGCACCACCACCTGGACCTACGACGCCGCCGGGCGCCAGGCCTCGTCCACGGACGCGGGCGGCGGGGTGTCGTCGTGGGAGTACGACGCCGCGGGGCTGCTCCTCGCGGCCACCGACCCGCTGGGCCGCACGACGGCCTACGGCTACGACCGGCGCGGGCTCGTCACCTCGGTGACCGACCCGGGCGGCGCCACGACCGGCTACGCCCACGACCCGGCCGGGCGGGTCACGGCGCTCACCGCCGCCGACGGCAGCGTCACGCGGTCGGCGTACGACGCCGCCGGGCGCCTGGTCGAGACCGTCGCGGCCGACGGCGGGTCGACGACGCGGGCCTACGACGCCGCCGGCCGGCTCTCCACGGTCACCGACCCGCTCGGCCACACGACCACCTACCGCTACGACGCGGCCGGGCGGATCGTCGGCGTGGCCGACGGGCTCGGCCAGGAGCGGACCCAGGCCTACGACGCGGCCGGGCGGGTCACGTCGGCGACGTCGGCGGCCGGGGTCACCACCACCTACGCCTACGACCCCCGGAACCTGCTCACCGCCGTCACCGACGAGCTCGGGAACCGCTCGGCGACGTCCTACGACGCCGCCGGCCGGACCGTGACCGTCACCGACGCCCGCGGCCAGGACACCGACTACGCCTACGACCCCGTCGGCCGGATCGCCTCGGTCACCGACCCGCTCGGCCACGCCGTGCGCTTCGGCTACGACCTGGCCGGCCAGCGGACCCGCCTGACCGACGCCAACGGCCAGTCCTGGACGACCACGTACGGCCCGCTCGGCGCGCCCGTCGAGGAGCGCGACCCGGTGGGCCGGACGCGGCGCTGGAGCCACGACCTCGCCGGCCGGCTGGCCACGGCCACCGACGGGCGGGGGATCACGACCACGTTCACCTACGACGCCGCCGGCAACCCGATCGGCGAGTCGTCGCCGTTCGGCTCGGTCACGGCGACCTATGACGAGCTCGGCCGGCGCACGTCGATGACCGACGGCACCGGCACGACGACGTTCGGGTACGACGAGGTCGGGCGCGTCACCGAGGTGGCCGCCCCCGGCGGCACCGTCGCCTACGGCTACGACGCCGCCGGCCGGCGCGAGTGGATGCGCCAGCCGTCCGGCACCGTGAACTACGGCTACGACGCCGCCGACCGGGTCCGCACGGTCGCCGCCTGGAACGGGGCGACCTCCTCCTACACCTACGACGGCGACGGGCGGGTCCTCACCGAGAGCCACTCCAACGGGGTGGCGACCTCCCGGTCCTACGACGTGGCCGGCCGGCTCACCAGGGTCGAGCACCGGCGGGGGACGACCGTCCTCGACTTCTTCCAGTACACCCTCGACGCCGAGGGCAACCGGACGGCGGTCACCTCGAGCGCCGGCACCGAGAGCTACACGATCGACGCCGCCGACCGGCTGACGGCCGTCACGTTCCCCGGCGGGACCACCGCCACCTACGGCTACGACGCCGCCGGGAACCGGACGAGGTCGACCCTGACCGGCACGCCGACCGTGACCTACGGCTACGACGCCGCGTCCCAGCTCGTCGACGTGGCCGGGACGGCCAGGACCTACGACGGGGCCGGCAACCTCACGTCCGACGGGTCGAGCACCTACACGTGGGACTGGCGGGGCGACCTCACCCGCGTCGCCGCGCCGACGGGCACCACCACCTACGCCAGCGACGGCGACGGGGTGCGGGTGGCCGACGGCGGCGACGCGCTGGTGTGGGACCGCCTGGCCGACACCCCGGCGCTGCTGTCCGAGGGGTCGGCGGCCTTCGTCCACGGGCCGTCCGGCCCGGTGGCGGCGGTCACCGGCTCCCAGACGGCGACCCTGCTGACCGACGCCGTCGGCTCGGTCAGGGCCGTCACCGACGGCAGCGGCGCCGTCGCCGGGCGGCGGTCGTACTCGCCGTTCGGCTCGGTCCGCACGTCGACGGGGACGGCGCCGGCCCTCGGCTTCGCCGGCGGGCTCCAGGAGGGCGGTCGCGTCCACCTCGGCGCCCGCGACCTGGAGACGGGCACGGGCCGGTTCCTCTCGGTCGACCCGGTGCGGCCCGGCGCCCCCGGCGTGGCCGGCTACAACCCGTACGGCTACGTCGCCGGCAACCCGACGACGTGGACCGACCCGAGCGGCATGTTCGTCGCCGAGTACTCGCTGGTGACGCAGAACACGACGGTGCGGACGGCGCCGGCGGCCGCCTACACCGGCTACCGGGTCCGGGCGCTGCTGCTCGCGGTCGCGGCCGCGCTGGCCATCCTCTGCGCCGTCTACTGCCCGGCGCCCGCACCGCCCGACACCGACCCGGACGCCCCGCCGGCGCCCGAGCCGGAGCCGGCACCGGCGCCGGCGCCCGCACCCGCGCCCGGTCCAGGACCGAGACCGGGGCCGAACCCCGGCCCAGGGCCCAACCCCGGCCCCGGCCCCGGGCCCGCGCCCGGTCCCGGCCCGGCGCCGAACCCCAACCCCGGCCCCGGTCCCGGCCCCGCGCCCGACCCGGTCGTCCCGCCCATCCCGCCGCCGCCCGACGGCAACGACGACTGCCCCGAGCCGGCGCCGGACGACAGCGACGGCGGTGGAGGCGGCGTCACGCCGACGACGCTGTACGCCGGCGGCAACGCGACCCGCCCGAGGCCGCCGCGCCCGGGCACGGACGTGAAGCCCGACCAGGACGGGCAGATCTGCCCCGGCCAGAAGAACGAGGAGACCGGCCAGCACTACGGCGCCTCCACGTTCGCCAAGTTCGAGGACCTGGCCGTGTTCTGGAAGAACTCCCACGCGTGGTGGCTGCCCGGCGGGTCGCGGGTGCCCCCCGGGCTCGCCGTCGTCGCGGACGGCGCCGACTACGGTGGCCCTGCGCCGCTCAGCCACCACACGATCTACACGACCAGGCGGATGTCGATCGAGGAGTTCTCGTCGCTCTACGCCGGCCTCGGCTGGCTCTACTACGGCAAGACGCCCAAGTGAGCAGGTGACCGACGACGTCCAGGACCAGCCCGAGGTGGCGGCGCTCATCGCCGCCACCCGGGCCTGGTACGACGCCACCGGGCCCGTGGTCGGCGACGCCAGGGCGACCACGTGGCTGCGGGCGATGCTCCGCGGCCACTCGGTCGCCGCGCTGGTGCTGCTCGCCGCCCGTTCACCGAGGCAGAAGGCCGACCTGCTCCCCGAGATCGTGCTCGACCTCGACGGGCCGCTCACGGCCGCCGTCCTCGCCGCCGACGTGATCCGCACGTTCCCCCGTAGGGAGCTGGCGATCCGCCTGCCGTCGGCCGTCGAGGAGGTCATCGACGGGTTCGCCTACGAGGGGTATCAGCACCTGGCGAACCTGCTCGTCGAGCTCGGCGACCTCGCGACCCTCGAGGTCGTCCTGGCCGCCGCAGCCTCGCACGACGACCCCGACGTGCAGGAGCTGGGCGCCGACCTGGTCGGCGCCCACCTCGACCCCGCCAGGTGGGGGCTGGCGGCGAGCGAGCGGGGCGGGCCGCCCCGACCGGTGCGCTACACGGTCCGGCTCACCTTCGACGACGGGGCCGTCGAGCACACCGTGGTCACCCCGCTCGGGCCGCAGACCGCCGTCGCCACGGCGGCCCGGCGCGAGGGCGGACGCGACGGCGAGCTCGTCGCCGCCCACGTGGTCCGCGCCGACCCGGTCGCGTAGTCAGGCGGCCCGGACGGCGCCGGGCACCGACCACGCCGGGGTGGCGAAGCGGGCGCCGAGCACGGCCAGGCGGGCCAGCATGAGCAGCCCGAGCGCGGCCCACAGCCAGCCGATGCCGGCGCCGGCCGTGGCGACGGCGAGCGCGGCCGGGACGAAGAGGGCGGCGGCGCCGAGCATGGCGACGGCGAGGAAGCGGAGGTCGCCGGCGCCGATGAGGATGCCGTCGAGCACGAACACCACCCCGTTGACCGGCTGCATGGCCGCCACCCACCACAGCAGGAACCCGGCCAGGGCGGTGACGGCCGGGTCGTCGGTGAACACGCCGGGCAGCAGCGGGCGGAGGGCGACGACGGCGGCGCCGAGCACCACCCCCGACATCACCCCCCACTCGATCATCCGCCGGCCGGCGGCCCTCGCCTCGGCGACGGCGCCGGCGCCGAGCAGCCGCCCGGTGATGGCCTGGCCGGCGATGGCGACGGCGTCGAGGACCAGGGCGAGCAGGTTCCACAGCTCGAAGGCGATGGCGTGGGCCGCCACGTCGGTGGGCCCGAGGCGGGTGGCGACCGCGGTCGCCACCGTGAGGGAGGCCCGCAGCGCGGCGGTGCGGACGAGGAGCGCCCCGCCCACGGCGGCCAGGCGGGCGATGGCCCGCCCGTCGGGGCGGAGGCCCACGTCGAGGCGCCGGACGGCGGCGGCGATGCGCACCACGTAGACGGCCGCCGCGCCCCACTGGGCCACGACCGTGGCCAGCGCCGACGCCCCGATGCCGTAGCCGAGCCCGTAGATCAGCACCAGCTCGAGGACGAGGTTCCCGGCCGCCGACGCCGCGGCCACGGCGAGCGGGGTGCGGGTGTCCTGGAGGCCGCGCAGGTAGCCGACGCCGGCCAGGGTCAGCAGGAGGGCGGGCACGCCGGGGAGGCTGACCCGCAGGTAGAGCAGGGCGTGGCCGCGGACGGCGCCGTCGGCGCCCAGCGCGTCGACCAGGGCGGGCGCGGCGACGAAGCCGGCCGCCGCCAGCACGGCCCCGATGCCGGCCGCCAGCCACAGCGACTGCACGGCCTGGCCGGCGGCGGCCCGCTCGTCGCCGGCCCCGAGCAGGCGGGAGACGGCCGCCGTCGTCCCGTAGGCCAGGAAGATGAACACCGCGTAGCCGGTGAGGATGACGCTGGTGGCGACGGCCAGGCCGCCGAGCTCCGGCGTGCCGAGGTGGCCGACGACGGCCGTGTCGGCCAGCACGTAGAGCGGCTCGGCCACGAGCGCGCCGAGCGCGGGCACGCCGAGGCGGAGGATCTCCCGGTCGTGGGGCGAGCGGCGGAGGATGGCCGGAGGCTAGGGGGCGGCCGGCGCCGGCTCGGACGCCGCCCGCTCCTCGGCCTCCCGCTCGGCCGCCTCCATGGCCTCGTCGGTGACGAACGGCTTCAGGAAGAGCAGCAGGGCGCACCCCCCGCCGGCGATCACGAACGTGGCCCGCAGGCCGACGAGCTCGCCGAGGAGGCCGCCGAGGAAGGCGCCGACCGGCATCGTCCCCCAGGCCAGCAGCCGGTAGCCGGCGTTCACCCGGCCGAGGAGGTGGTCGGGGGCGACCCGCTGGCGCAGCGACACGGTCACCACGTTCCACATCACGACCCCGAAGCCCATCAGCACGCCGCCGAGCAGGACGAGGGGCACGTTGGCCGTCGCCGTCAGGGCGAGGGTCGGCCCGCTCAGCACGATCGTGAGCATGAGGAGCCGGTGGCGGCCCATGGCCCGCTCCAGGCGGGCCGTGCACAGCGAGCCGAGCAGGCTGCCGGCGGCCGTGGCCGTGAGGATCACGCCGAAGCCCAGCTCGGACAGGCCCATCGGCCCCGGCTCGATGGCGAACAGCGGGAAGACCGAGAACGTGGCCGTGCTGGCCAGGTTCATGACCCCGACCATGATGGCGAGGGTCCGCAGCAGGCGGTGGCC
The DNA here is from genome assembly GCA_036399815.1 of Acidimicrobiales bacterium. Taxonomy (NCBI): domain Bacteria; kingdom Bacillati; phylum Actinomycetota; class Acidimicrobiia; order Acidimicrobiales; species Acidimicrobiales bacterium. The sequence continues at coordinate 6,512 of DASWMK010000285.1, read as the reverse complement.
GAACAGGTAGCGCAGCCCCTCGGCGATGTCGGTGCGCAGGGTGGTGCGCGGGCCGGTCCGCACTGGCTTGAACGAGCCGGAGACGAGGGCGAGCGCGACGGCGGCGAGCAGGTAGGCCGACGCGCTGGTGGCGAAGGCGAGGGCGACCGCGGCCGCGGCCAGCACGCCGCCGAGGGGCGGGCCGACGAACTGGTTCATGGTCAGCTCGACGGCGTAGAGCCGGCCGTTCGCCCTGCTCAGCTGGTCGCGGTCGACGACGCTCGGCATGACCGACTGGGCGGCCGTGTCGAACAGGGTCTCGCCCACCCCGAGGGCGAGGGCGACGGCGTAGAGGGCCCACAGGTGCTCGGCGCCGGCGGCCGTGAGCGCGGCGAGCCCGCCGATCAGCACGACGCGGACGAGGTCGACGTTGAACATCGTCCGCCGCCGGTCGAGGCGGTCGGCCAGGGCGCCGGCCTGGAGGGCGAACAGCAGCCAGGGCAGCCGGTTGGCGAAGGCCACGCCGGCGATGAGCGCCGGCGAGTGGGTGAGGCGGACGGCGAGCAGGGGGAGGGCGACCTGGAAGACCCCGTCCGCGAGGTTCGACAGTGCCGACGCCGTCCAGAACCGGCGATAGTCGGGGCCGAGCGAGGTCACGGCGGCCAGTCTGGGTGAGTGATTGGGAGTTGTCAATCACTTACACTGGCGACCGATGTCACTCCCCCTGCCGGTCGGGCCGCCGGGCCGCACCCCGGCCACCACCGCGGAGCTGCGGGCCATGGCCCATCCGCTGCGGCTCCGCATCCTGCGCCTCTGCCAGGACGAGTCGCTCACGAACAAGGAGCTGGCCGAGCGGCTCGGGCGGGACCCGGCGACCGTCCTCCACCACGTGCGCACGCTCGTCGACACCGGCTTCCTGCGGGTCGAGGCGGTGCGGACCGGCGCCAGGGGGGCACGGGAGAAGCCCTACCGGTCGACGGGGAAGTCCTGGCGGCTGTCGGTCGAGCACTTCCCGCCCGACGAGTCCTTCGCCGGCGAGCTGGCCATGATCGACGCCTACCGGGAGGAGGTGTTCCAGGCCGGCCCCGGCGCGTCGAGGGGCCTGACCCGGTTGGGCCTCCGCCTGAACGCCGAGCACCTGGCCGAGCTGCGCGAGCGGGTGTTCGACGTCGTGCACGAGTTCGCCGAGCGGCCGCCCGACCCGGACGGCGAGCCCCTCGGCCTGCTGCTCGGCGTCCACCGCCGGCCCTAGCCTGCGGGCGATGGGAGCGCGCCGGGTCAAGATCCGCAGTGGCGAGGTGACCGACGGGTTCGAGCGGGCCCCGGCCAGGGCGATGCTGCGGGCCGTCGGCATGGGCGACGACGACTGGGAGCGCGCCCAGGTCGGCGTGTGCTCGTCGTGGAACGAGCTGACCCCGTGCAACCTGCCCCTCGCCCGTCTCGCCGGGCGGGCCAAGGAGGGGGTGCGGGCGGCCGGCGGCTACCCGCTCGAGTTCACGACGATCGCCATCAGCGACGGCATCTCGATGGGCCACGAGGGCATGCGGGCGTCGCTCGTCAGCCGGGAGGTCATCGCCGACTCGGTCGAGACCGTCGCCCACGCCGAGCGCCTCGACGGGCTGGTCACCTTCGCCGGCTGCGACAAGTCGCTCCCCGGGATGATGATGGCCGGCGCCCGCCTCGACCTGCCCTCGGTGTTCGTCTACGGCGGGTCGATCCTCCCCGGCCACCTCGACGGGCGGGCGCTCGACATCGTCAGCGTGTTCGAGGCCGTCGGCGCGTACGCGGCCGGCACCATCGACCGCGAGGAGCTCGACGCCATCGAGCGCAACGCCTGCCCCACCGAGGGCTCCTGCGCCGGCATGTTCACGGCCAACACGATGGCGTCGGTGGCCGAGGCCATCGGCCTCGCCCTCCCGGGCAGCGCCAGCCCGCCGGCCGTCGACCCCCGCAGGGAGGAGGTGGCGAGGGCGAGCGGCGAGGCCGTCGTCCACCTCCTCGAGGAGGGCATCACCCCCCGGCGCATCCTGACGAGGGAGGCCTTCGAGAACGCCATCGCCGTCACGATGGCGGTGGGCGGGTCGACCAACGCCGTGCTCCACCTGCTGGCCCTGGCCGCCGAGGCCAGGGTCGACCTCGAGCTCGAGGACTTCAACCGGGTCGGCCGCCGGGTCCCGCACATCTGCGACACCAAGCCCCACGGCAAGTACCACATGAGCGACCTCGACGAGGTGGGCGGCGTGCCGGTCGTGATGCGGGAGCTGCTCGACGCCGGCCTGCTCCACGGCGACTGCCTGACCGTCACCGGCCGCACCGTGGCCGAGAACCTCGCCGCCCTCGACCCGCCGGCCCCCGACGGCCGGGTGGTGCGGGAGCTGGCCGACGCCATCCACCCGATCGGCGGCATCGCCGTGCTCACCGGGTCCCTGGCCCCGAACGGCGCGGTCGTGAAGGTGGCCGGCATCGACGTCAGCCGCTTCGACGGCCGGGCCCGGGTGTTCGACGGCGAGGACGGCGCCATGGCCGCCATCCTCGGCGGCGAGATCCGGCCCGGCGACGTGGTCGTCATCCGCCACGAGGGGCCGAAGGGCGGCCCCGGGATGCGGGAGATGCTGGCCGTGACCGGGGCGATGAAGGGCGCCGGCCGGGGCGCGGACGCCGCCCTCGTCACCGACGGCCGCTTCTCGGGCGGCACCCACGGGTTCTGCATCGGCCACGTGGCCCCCGAGGCCGTCGACGGCGGGCCGATCGCGTTCGTGCGCGACGGCGACCGGATCGTGATCGACGTCGACGCCAGGACCATCGACGTGCTGGTCGACCCGGCCGAGCTGGCGCGGCGCCGCGAGGGGTGGGCGCCGCCGCCGCCCCGCTACACGAGCGGGGTGCTGGCCAAGTACGCCCGGCTGGCCGCCGGCGCCGACCGGGGGGCGGTCACGCTGGCGTGACGGCGGCGGGCGGCCGTGGGTCCGCCGCCACGAGCGGCGTCAGACCTTGGTGAGCCAGTCGGCGTAGGCCGGCTCCCGGCCCCGCACGGCGTCGGAGAACCGCTGCTGGATGGCCGCCGTCACCGGCCCCATCGTCCCGTCGCCGATCACCCGGTCCTCGATCTTCGGCAGGGGCAGCAGCTCGGAGGCGGTGCCGGTGGTGAACACCTCGTCGGCGCCGAGCAGGTCGTCGACGACCAGGTCCCGCTCGACGGCCTCGTGGCCGAGGTCCCGGGCCAGGGTCAGCACCGTGTCCCTCGTGATGCCGGGCAGGATCGACCGGGACGACGGCGGGGTGGCCACCGCGCCGTCCTTCACGACGAACACGTTCTCGCCGGTCGCCTCGCACACGGCGCCGTCCTCGTCCACGAAGATCGCCTGCCCGAACCCGCTGCGCTGGGCCTCCGAGAAGGCGGTCACGTTCAGCAGGTAGTGGCCACAGGCCTTGAACTTGTAGAGGTCGGCCAGCGCCTTCGGCCGGGGCCACGGGGCGATCTTGGCCGACGACCCCCGCTCCCGGTTGCGGTCCGAGTACCCCGTCCACGGGAAGGCGATCATCGCCACGTGGACGCTGTTCAGCCAGTGGCTGAAGATGATGTTCGGCTCGCCCACGTAGACGAGCGGCCGCACGTAGGCGTCGTCCAGCTCGTTGGCCCGCAGCACGGCCTGGGCCGCCTCGACCAGCGCGTCGGCGTCGTAGGCGACCGGGATCGAGATGCCCTCGGCCGAGCGCACGACCCGCTCCATGTGCTCGAGCGCCCGGAACAGCATCACGTCGCCGCTGTCCTGGCGGTAGGAGCGCAGGCCGTCGAACACGCCGAAGCCGTAGTGCATGGTGTGGGTCAGCAGGCTGACCCGGCTGCGGTCCATCGACCCCAGCTCGCCGTCCACCCAGACGATGTCGACCGGCTCGATCACCTCAGCCTCCCGCCGGCTCGGTCCGAAGGGTCATCTCCACGCCGTCGCCCACGTCGATCGTGTAGGACAGCGCGCCCTGCGCCGCCCGCACGTGGGCCACGTAGGCCTGCATCTGGGCGATGGTCGCCTCGGGCTGGAGGATGTTGTCGGCCACGACCACGCCACCGGTGCGCACCTTCGGCCACACCAGGTCGAACTCCCGGACGTACACGTCCTTCCAGTGGTCGATGAGCACGAGGTCGACGCCCGGCTCGAGGTCGGCGCACAGCTCGTGGGCGTCGCCCACGAGGAGCTCGACGTGGTCGAGCAGGCCGGCCGCCTCGAGGTGGCGGCGCTGCTCCTTGGACTTCTCCGGGTCGAGCTCGACCGAGGTGACGAGCCCGCCGGTGGCGGCGGCCGCCTCGGCCAGCCACACGGTCGAGTAGCCCGTCGACCCGCCGATCTCCAGGATGCGGCGGGCGCCGAGGAGGCGGGCCGTCAGGTTCAGGAGGCGGCCGACGTCGGGGCCGACGTCGAGCATCAGGCGGGGCGCGGCGGCGCGCGTGGCGCCCGCCCCCTGGGCGTTCAGCGCGTCGAGCTCGGGGCGCTCCCGCCGGGAGCGCTCCTCGAGCCCGGCGAGCACCTCCAGCACCGTCGGTGCGATGGTCACGTGGTCATCCCCTCCTGCACACATGGGTCCGCTAGGTTGCCGGCGGGCATGAGGATCTGCGTCGTCCACACCCGCCTGGGTGAGGACCTCCGCGCCGAGCTGGCGAGGAGGTGCCCCGGTGACGAGGTCGTCGCCGTCGGGTCGGGCGACGACCCGCCCGATCCCGACGCCGTCGAGGTCGTGGTGGCCAACACGTTCCGGCCCGGGCTCCCGGCCCGCTGCCCGCGCCTGCGCCTGCTCCAGCTGACGAGCGCCGGCACCGACCAGCTGGACGGGGAGGTCGTGCCCCCCGGCCTGGCCGTCGCCCACGCCGGCACGGTGCCGGCCAGGGCGGTGGCCGAGTTCGCGTGGATGGGCGTGCTCGCCCTGTCGAAGGACGGGCCCGGCCTGTGGCGCCGGCAGGCGGCGCGGGAGTGGCGGCTGGCCTCGGCCCGGCTGGTGGCCGGCACGACGATGGTGCTCGTCGGGCTCGGCCACGTCGGGCGGGAGGTGGCCGGGCGGGCCAGGGCCTTCGACGTGCGGGTGGTGGCCGTCACCCGCAGCGCCCGGCCGTCGCCGCTCGCCGACGAGGTCGTCGGGCCGGGCGACCTGGCCGCGGTGGCGCCGCTCGCCGACCACCTCGTGCTCGCCGCGCCGGCCACCGAGGAGACCCGCGGGCTGGTCGGCCCGGCGGTGGTCGCCGCCCTGCCGGAGGGCGCGGCCGTCGTCAACGTGGGCCGGGCGTCCCTGCTCGACACGGACGCGCTGGTCGCCGCCCTGCGGGCGGGGCGCCTGCGGGGCGCGCTGCTCGACGTGCACGACGAGGAGCCGCTGCCGGCGGACAGCCCGCTCTGGGACGTCGACGGCCTGTGGGTCACGCCCCACACCGCCTTCGCCTATCCGGGCGAGGCCGCCGACCTGGCCGCCCTGGCCGCCGAGAACGTCGCCCTGGTGCGGGCCGGGCGGCCGCCCCGCAACGCCGTCGACCGGTCATCCCCGGCCGCCGGTTGAGGAGGCGACGGGCGCGGCGGCGAGCGGGTCGGCCCGGGGCAGGGCCCGGCGCCGGGCCTGGGTGGTGGCGAGCACCACGCCGACGAGGGTGACGCCGGCCCCGAAGACCTGCCAGGCGGTCAGCGACTCGTCGAAGATCGGCACGGCCAGCACGGCGCCGAAGATCGGGACGAGGTAGAGGAACACGTTCGTCCTGGCCACGCCGACCCGGCGGAAGCAGTGGTACCAGGCGATGATGTTGAACACGAAGCCGACGACGGCGCCGTAGGCGATCCCGAGCCAGCTGGCGAGGGACGCGTCGGTCAGCACGTCGGGGTCGGCGACGAAGGCGGGCACGGCGACGGCGGCCAGCGGCACGACGCCGAACAGGCAGCTCCAGCCGGCCACGGCCGGCGGCGGCAGGCGCCGCATGGCGAACTTGCTGACGATGGCGTACACGGCGAAGCAGGCCACGCCGGCGAGCATCAGCAGCTCGCCGCGCCAGGTGTCCGAGCTCTTCGCCCCGGCCGCGGACGCCGGCAGGATCTGGAGCAGCCAGATCGTCCCGAGCCAGCTCACGACGATGCCGGCCACCTGCCGGACCGCCACCCGCTCGCGCAGGAACGCCCAGGCGAGGAGGAGGGAGGCGGCGGGGATGGTCATCTCGAGCAGCCCGGCCTCGGAGGCCGGGATGATCTCCAGGGCGGCGAAGAAGAGGATGTTGTAGACGCAGATGCCGAGCCCGCCGGTGGCCACGAGCAGGGGCAGCTCCCGCCGGGTCGGCTTCGGCCAGCGGCCGAGCAGGGGGGCGAGGATGGCGAGGGCGATGGCGTAGCGGAGGGTGTTGGCCTCGGCGGGGGAGAAGCTGTCGAGGGCGTAGCGCCCGGCGATCAGGTTGCCGGCCGCGGTGAGCGGCACGGAGACGAGGAGCAGGAGGAGGGCCGGGCCGACCCGGCCCCCGACTTCCGGCTCGTCGTCCTCACCGGCGGGGGCGCCGGGGCGATCGGACGCCC
>DASWMK010000284.1 GCA_036399815.1 Acidimicrobiales bacterium | reverse complement strand
AGCTCGCGGGCGTCGGCGAAGGTCTCGGCCCGGAAGAACACCCAGGCCAGGCACACGACGTGGAAGGTCAGCAGCCAGCGGCCGACGGCCCCGACGGGCGACAGCGGCCCGGCCGGCAGCCCCCGCTCCGCCCGGCGGTCGGCCCACACCCGCTCCCCCACCTGGGCGAGGCCGTGGATGCCGCCCCACACCACGAACGTCCACGCCGCGCCGTGCCACAGGCCGCCGAGGAGCATGGTCAGCATCAGGTTGCGGTGGACCCGGGACGGCGACCCCCGGTTCCCGCCGAGCGGGATGTACAGGTAGTCGCGGAGCCAGCGGGACAGGGTGATGTGCCAGCGCCGCCAGAAGTCCTGGATGCTGAGCGCCGAGTACGGCGCGTCGAAGTTCTGGGGGAAGCGGAACCCGAGCAGCAGGGCGACGCCGATGGCGATGTCGGTGTAGCCGCTGAAGTCCGCGTAGATCTGGATGGCGTAGGCGTAGACGGCGAAGAGGATCTCGAGCGACGAGTGGGCCTGGGGGACGGCGAAGACGTCGTCGACGATGGCCGTCGCCACGAAGCTCGACACGACGACCTTCTTGAACAGGCCGGCGAAGATCAGGCGGAAGGCCAGCGCCGAGTCGACCCGGCGGGGGTCGGGGCGGACCTCGATCTGGGGGACGAGCTCGCTCGCCCGCACGATCGGCCCAGCCACGAGGTGGGGGAAGAAGGCCATGTAGACCGAGAAGTCGACGAGGCCCGCCGGCCGAGTGTCCCCCCGGTACAGGTCGATCACGTAGCTCATGGCGTGGAACGTGAAGAACGAGATGCCCACCGGGAGGATGACCCGGACGAGGGGCGGGTTGACGTCGAGGCCGAGGCGGCCGAAGCTGCCGACCACCGACTCGACGAAGAAGCCGTAGTACTTGAACCAGCCGAGCACGGCCAGGTTGGCGACCACGGCCACGCCGAGCCAGCGCTTCCTGCCCTCCTCGGTGGCCGCCGCGTACACGAGGCCGCCGAGCACCCAGTTGACGACCGACGACGCGGCCAGGAGGAGCACGAAGCGCGCCTCCCACCAGCCGTAGAAGAGGTAGCTGGCGAGGAGGATGAAGGCCTTCCACGCGGCCGGGTGCGGTCGCAGCAGCCAGCTGACGACGAACACCACCACGAAGAAGACGGCGAACTCGACCGTGGGGAACAGCACGTCGGCGTCCAGTCAAGCACTCGCGATGGGGGCCAGCGGTGCATGGGCGGCGGCCGCCATGACGGCCAGCGGCGGCTCGACGCCGGTCCAGCGCCGGAAGGCGTGGGCGGCCTGGTGGACGAGCATGCCGAGGCCGCCGACCGGGGTGGCGCCGGCCCGCTCGGCGGCGGCCAGCAGCGGGGTGACGAGGGGGTCGTAGACGAGGTCGACGACGACCTGGCCGGGCCGGAGGGCCGACGGGTCGACCGGCACGGCCGGGTCGCCGCCCATCCCGACGGGGGTGGCGTTGACGACGAGGTCGGCGGCCGCTGCGGCCCCGTCGGCGCCGGGGGCGACCCGCCCGAGCGGGCCGGCCAGCGCGGCCGCCGCCTCCACCCGGGCGGGCGTGCGGCCGGCGACGGCCACCTCGGCCGCCCCCGCCGTCGCCAGCGCGAGCACGACGGCCCTGGCCGCCCCGCCGGCGCCGAGCACCAGGCACCGGCGGCCGGCCGGGTCGACGCCGGCCGCCCGGAGGGCGTCGACGAGCCCGTCGCCGTCGGTGTTGGCCCCGGCCAGCCGGTCGCCCTCGACCGTCACGCAGTTCACCGCGCCCAGCCGGGCCGCGGCCGGCTCCAGGTCGTCGACCAGCCCGGCGACCTCCTCCTTCAGCGGCATCGTCACCGACAGCCCCCGCACGCCGACGGCGCGGGCCGCGTCGAGGGCGGCCGCCGCCCCGCCGGCGGGCACGTCGACGGCGAGGAACCGCCACGGGAGGCCCGTCGCCGCGAACGCGGCGTTGTGGATGGCCGGCGAGCGCGAGTGCGCCACCGGCGACCCCAGCACGGCGGCCAGCACCGGCCCTCGCTCGACGGTCATCGGCCGGCGGGCCGGGTCAGCAGCCGAGGCCGAGCTCGGCGCAGCGCTGCTTGGCCTCCTCGAACTCGGCCGCGCTGTCGGTGAAGAAGTGGTGCTCGGGGTCCTGGAGCACGTAGTAGATCCAGGGCCCCTCGGCCGGGTTCAGGGCCGCCTCGATCGACGCCCGCCCGGGCGCGGCGATGGGCGTGGGCGGCAGCCCGGCGTGGATCCGGGTGTTGTAGGGCGACTCGCTCTCGAAGTCGAGGTCCGTGCGGTCCCGGCCGGCCAGCACCGCCTCGTAGGCCGAGGTGGCGTCGATGCCGAGGGGGATGCCCTGGGCCAGCCGGTTGTAGATGACCCTGGCGATCATCGGGCGCTCCTCGGGCACCCTCGCCTCCTCCTCGATCAGCGAGGCGACGACGATGGCCTGGTAGGCCGTGAGCCCGAGCGGCGGCGCCTTGGCGTCGATGCCCAGCTCGCCGGCCACCGTGTCGAGCTGGCGGACCATGCGGGTCAGCACCTCGCCGGCGCCCTCGTCCTCGGCCAGCTCGTAGGTGTCCGGGAAGATCAGGCCCTCCAGGCTCGTCACCTCGGGCGGCTGGTAGGCCGAGCGGATGGTGCCGCTGGCGATGGCGCCGTTCAGCTCGTCGGCGGTGAGCTCGGGGTCGGCGTCGGCGATGGCCTGCACGATCTCGGGGATGATCAGGCCCTCGGGCACGGTGACGGTGCGGACCTCGGGCGGTGCCGGGCCGGCGTCGAGCACCCGCACGGCGTCGCCCATGGCCAGGTTCTGGTGGAACGTGTACTCGCCGGCCTGGAACGGGCCGGCCGACTTCCAGCGGACGTAGTAGCCGAACAGGGTGCTGTCGCTGACCACGCCCTCCCGCTCGAGGATGTCGGCGATCTGGGCCGTGGTCGCCCCCTCCGGCACCTGCACGGCGACCTCGCTCCCCGGCTCGCCGGGCGGGTCGATGCGGTGGTCCACCCACACGGCCCCGGCGGCGACGACGATCCCGAGGAACACGACGAGCCCGAGCAGCACCAGGCCGAACCGGCGCAGCCGGCCCGACTCGGGCTTGACGACCACGTAGTCGTCGTCGTCCCAGTCGTCCCAGTCCTCGCCGTCGACCTCCCAGCGGACCTGGCCGCCGCCGTCGTCCCACACGGGCTCGCGCCCGACGCGGGGCGTGCGGTCGGTGGTCGGGCCCCCGTCGCTCATCGCCGGCCGTCCAGCCACGTCTGGAGGAGGACCGCGGCCGCGGCGGCGTCGATCGTCCGCCGCCGGTCCCGCGCCCCCCGCTTGGGTGCGGCCTGGCGCATGGCCCGGTCGGCGGTGACGGTCGTCAGCCGCTCGTCGGCCACCTCGACGGGCACGCCGGCCACGGCGGCCAGCGCCTCGGCCTCGTCGGCCGCCGCCCTGGCCGCCGGGCCCATCGAGCCGTCGAGGGACAGGGGCAGCCCGACCACGATCCGCCCCGCCCCCCACTCGGCGGCGAGCGCGGCGATGGCCCGGTGGTCGGCGGCCGGGTCGCCGCTGCGGGCCAGCACGGTCACCGGCGAGGCCAGCACCCCGCCGGGGTCGCTGACGGCGACGCCGATGCGGCGGCTGCCGAGGTCGATCCCGAGCACGCGCACGACGCTAGGCGGCGACGAGGGGGATCCCGGCCGCGGCCCTGGCCTGGTCGAGCGCCTCGTCGAGGCGCGACGGGTCCTTGCCGCCGGCGACGGCGACCTCGGGGCTCGGGCCGCCACCGCCCTTCACCGTGCGGGCGGCCTCCCGGATCAGGTCGGAGGCGACGAGGCCGGCGTCCTTGCGGACGGCGGCGACCAGCGCGGCGCCGCCGGTGCCGGGCGCGCCGCCGAGCACCACGGCCCGCACGCCGGGCTGGTCCCTGACCGCGATGGCGAGCGTGCGCAGGTCGCCGGGGGCGATGCCGTCGACCCGGGCGACGACCACCCCGTCGACCGCCTGGGCGGCGAAGCCGGCGGCCTGCCCGGTGGCCGCCCTGCGCCGCAGCTCCTTCAGCTCCTCGCGCAGCGCCCGCTGCTCCTCCCGCAGCTTCTCGACCCCCCGCACGACGTCGTCGGGCGGCACGTTGAGCAGCTCGGCCACCTCGGCGAGGCGGCGCTCCTCCTCCCGCAGCCGCTCGATGGGGCCGGTGCCGGTGACGGCCTCGATGCGGCGGAGGTTGGCGCCGATCGACTGCTCGGCGACGACCTTCAGCGGGCCGATGTCCCCGAGGGCGCGCACGTGGGTGCCGCCGCAGAGCTCGACCGAGTGGTGGCCGGCCTCGAGCACCCGGACCACCTCGCCGTACTTCTCGCCGAAGAAGGCGATGGCGCCGAGGTCCCTGGCGTGCTCGATGGAGGTCTCGTAGTGGCGCACGGGCGCGTTCGAGAGGATCTCGTGGTTGGCGAGGTCCTCGATGCGGGCGAGGTCGTCGTCGGCGATCGGCCCGTAGTGGCTGAAGTCGAACCGCAGCCGGTCGGGCGCGACGTAGGAGCCCTGCTGCTTCACGTGGTCGCCGAGGACCTGGCGCAGGGCCCAGTGGAGGATGTGGGTGCCGGTGTGGTTGCGCCGGATGGCGTCGCGCCGCTCGACGTCGATGGCGGCGACCGCCTCCTGCCCGGGCCGGACCTCGCCCTCGGCGACCTCGACCCGGTGGCGGTGCAGGCCGGGCAGGGCGTAGGTGGTGTCGACCACCCTGGCCCGGCCGGTGTCGGTGGTGATCCAGCCGGTGTCGCCGACCTGGCCGCCGGCCTCCGCGTAGAACGGGGACCGGTCGAGGAACACCGAGTCGCCGACGACGGCCAGCACCCTGGCCTTGGTCTCGAGCTCCTCGCGGCCGACGAACTCGGTGGTGCCGAACTGGTCGAGCACCTCCTGCCAGGCCGTGGCCTCGTCGTCGCCGAGCACGGCCCCCTTCTGCGCGGCCCTGGCCCTGGCCCGCTGCTCGGCCATGGCCTCGTCGAACCCGGCCACGTCGACGCCGACCCCCCGCTCGGCCGCGACCTCCTGGGTGACCTCGAGCGGGAAGCCGTAGGTGTCGTGCAGCTGGAAGGCGACCCGCCCGGGCAGGGGGTCGCCGTCGGCCAGCGCGGCGAGCTGGTTGTCGAGGATGGTCGACCCGGTGGTGAGCGTGCGGCGGAAGCGCTCCTCCTCCCGGCCGATGATCCCGACGACGTAGCCGGCGTTGTCCCGCAGGTCCGGGTAGGCGTCGCCCATCACGTCGACCACCCGCTCGACCATCGTGGGCAGCACCGGGCGCTCGACCCCGAGCAGGTAGGCGAAGCGGACGGCCCGCCGGAGGATGCGGCGCAGGACGTAGCCGCGGTCCTCGTTGGACGGGATCACCCCGTCGTTGACGAGGAACGTGGTGGTGCGGGCGTGGTCGGCCAGCAGGCGGAGGGCGACGTCGCCGTGCTCGGACCCGCCGAGCCGCGCGCCGGTGACCGACTGGGCCTCCTCGACCAGCGCGGCGAGCACGTCGGTGTCGTAGAGCGACCGGGTGCCGGCCAGCACGGCCAGGTTGCGCTCCAGGCCGGCGCCCGTGTCGACGTTGCGCTTGGGCAGGTCCGACAGGTGGCCGTCCGGGTGGCGGAAGTACTGGGTGAACACGAGGTTCCAGATCTCGACGTAGCGCTCCTCGCCCCCGTGGGCGGGGCCGCCCTCGGCGCCCGCCTCGGGCCCGTAGTCCCAGAAGATCTCCGAGGACGGGCCGCACGGCCCCGTCTCCCCCATCTCCCAGAAGTTGTCCTTGTCGAGGCGCTGGATGCGCTCGCTTGGCAGGCCGATCGTGTCCCGCCAGATGGCCTCGGCCTCGTCGTCGGACACGTGGACGGTGGCCCACATGCGGTCGCCGTCGAGCCCCAGCACCTCGGTGTAGAGCTCCCAGGCCCAGCGGATGGCGTCTTCCTTGAAGTAGTCGCCGAAGCTGAAGTTCCCGAGCATCTCGAAGAAGCTGAGGTGGCGCAGCGACCGGCCGATGGCGTCGAGGTCGTTGTGCTTGCCGCCGGCCCGCACGCACTTCTGCACCGAGGCCGCCCGCGGCGGCGAGTAGGGGACGGCCTCCTCCCCGATGAAGTAGGGGACGAACTGCATCATCCCGGAGTTCGTGAACATGGGCGCCGACGGGTGGTGCGGGATCAGCCCGGACGACGGGACTGCGGTGTGGGCGCGCTGGGCGAAGAAGTCGAGGAAGGCGCGTCGCAAGCCGTTGGCGTCCATAGAGGAGGCCAGCCTACCGACCCCCTGTGACAGGAACCCTGGCGTTACCCGGGGGCCTCGCCCAGCTCCTCGCGGATGGACGCCTCCCGCTTCCGCATCGCCTCCCGGCCCTCGGCGACGGCCGCCCGCAGGTCCTGGCCGAGGTCCCGGATGGCGCCCGCCAGGTCCGAGCGCACCCGCTCGGGGGCGACCCGCTCGGCCGCCTGGCGGACGAAGCGCAGCACGAAGAACGCCACCCCGAACCCGAACCCGGCCCCGATGACCAGCCAGGACAGCCGCTTGACCACGCTCAGCCCCGCTCGGCCCTGGCCCGGCGGAGGCGGCGGGCGGCCCGCCCGGTGCCGCTCGCGAACGCCAGCGCCTTGATGATCGGGTTCGACAGCGCCAGGTAGGCGAGCCGCGACGCCGAGTCGACCGTCGACCCGATCGACTCGGCCGTGCCGAGCAGGGTGTCGACCCGCTCGAGCTCGACGTTGGCCTGGTGGGCCGCCGTCCGCAGCTCACCGACGGTCGCCAGGGTGTCGCGCCGGAAGGCCTCGACCGCCTCCCGCACCGTGGTCAGGGTGCGGATGACGGCGAGGAGCATCACCGCGAGGATGACGACGGCGACCACGCTCGCCCCGGCGACGACGACCGCCGCCCACTCACCGGTGTCCATCGCCACCCCCGTCCACGTCCGGCTCGTCGTCGCGGCCCGGCCGCTCGGCCGCCTCGGCTGTCAGTCGCGCCATGCGCGTCGAGATCTCCTGTTCGAACCCGTGGGGCGACGGCTCGTAGTACGTGCGGCCGGCGACCTCCGGGGGGCGGTACTCCTGAGGCACCCAGCCCCTGGGGCCGTCGTGAGGATAGTCGTAGCCCACCCCGTGCCCGAGCTTCCTCGCCCCCCGGTACGACGCGCTGCGCAGGTGGTCCGGCACCTCGGCCGCCGCCCGCGCCTTCACGTCGCCGGCCGCCTTCCCGAGGGCGACCGTCACCCGGTTCGACTTCGGCGCCGTCGCCAGGTACACGACGGCGTGGGCCAGGTTGAGCTGGGCCTCGGGCAGGCCCACGAACTCGACGGCCCTGGCGGCGGCGTCGGCCACGACGAGGCCCATCGGGTCGGCCATGCCGACGTCCTCGGAGGCGAGGATGACCAGGCGGCGGGCGATGAAGCGGGCGTCCTCGCCCCCCGCCAGCATGTGGGCCAGCCAGAACAGCCCGGCGTCGGCGTCCGAGCCCCTGATGCTCTTGATGAACGCGCTGACCACGTCGTAGTGCTCGTCGCGGCCGTAGCGCAGGGCGGGGGCGTCGAGCGCGCCCTCGGCGTCGGCCAGCCGGACGGTGGGCTGGCGGCCGTCCCGGCTGCGGGCCAGGGCGACGGCGACCTCGAGCGCGGTCAGCACGTGGCGGCCGTCGCCGCCGGACATGAGGACGAGGTGCTCGCGGGCGTCGTCGTCGAGCGCCGCCCCCTCCGACTCGAGCCCCCGGTCGACCAGCTCGCCCAGGGCCTCGGCGGACAGGGGCTCCAGGCGGAACAGGGTCGTGCGGGACATGAGCGGCGGGTTGACCTCGAAGAACGGGTTCTCCGTGGTCGCCCCGATCAGGGTGACGAGCCCCGACTCGACGGCCGGGAGCAGCGCGTCCTGCTGGGCCTTGTTGAACCGGTGGACCTCGTCGAGGAACAGGATCGTGCCCTCGCCCCGCTCCCCCAGCCGGGCCGTCGCCCTGGCGATGACCTCCCGCACGTCCTTCACCGTCGCCGTCACCGCCGACAGCTGCTCGAACGCCTTCGCCGTCTGGTCCGCCACCAGCCGGGCGATCGTGGTCTTGCCCGTCCCCGGCGGCCCCCAGAGCAGGACCGAGGTCAGCCGGTCCTCCTCGATCAGCGCCCGCAGCGGCCGGCCGGGCCCGAGGAGGTGCTCCTGGCCGACGACCTCGTCGAGGGTGCGGGGGCGCAGGCGGTCGGCCAGCGGCGCCTGCCGGGCCAGCCGCTCCTCGGCCGCGCTGGCGAACAGGTCGTCGGCCACGGGCCGCACGCTAGTGGTGGAGTTCGGCCCCCGACCGGCCGATGGACGGGCATGAGCATGATGGCCACCGTCTCGCTCGGCGTGCTGCTGGTCGGGATCCTCCTGCTGGTGCCCGTGTGGCTCCAGCGGCGGGTCACCCGGCGCATCGCGGCGCAGGTGGCGGCCGAGGACCGCCGCCCGGCGCCGGCCGTCGCCGGGGGCCCCCCGCCGCCGGGCATGCCCGGCTTCCCGGTCGCCGTGCCCGCCCTGCCCCCGGCCGCCCCGCCGGTCCGCCTGTTCGAGCTGCTGGCCGGGATG
>DASWMK010000283.1 GCA_036399815.1 Acidimicrobiales bacterium | reverse complement strand
GTGAACGCCGGCGCCGTCACCTCGGCGTGGTCGTACTCGACCGGGCCGCCGACGGCCCGCACCGTGACCGTCGCCGTCGCCGCGTCGCCCACCTCGACGGCGCCGAAGTCGACGGCGGCCGGGGCGACCTCGACCGTCCCGGCCGGCTGCGCCCACGCCGCGCCGAGCGCGACGGCGCCGACCACGAGGACGGCCCGCGTCCACCTCACGACGCCCACCCTGACAGCAGCGGCGCCGCCGTGCCAGGGTCAGCCGACGACGGCCGCCGCCCCGGGCGGCGCCAGCGCCACCCACGTCCGGCCCGGCGCCAGGCGGAAGGCGGCGCCGGCGGCGTCCACGTAGGTCGTCACCGAGTCGGCCGACGGCTTGCGCCACCGGCCCTCGACCAGCCGGCCGCCCGACAGCAGCCAGGCGTCGCCCTCCCCGACCAGCTGGGCCTCGGGGATCGGCGCGCCGCTGGCGTCGCAGCACCCGACGATCGTGTACGGCACGAACTGGACGACGACGTTGGCCGGCGACACCTGCTCCCCCGCCGCGTCGACGTGCGGCGACCCGGCCTGGGCCCGGTCCCAGCCGCCGGCGGCGGCGTCCCAGGTCCAGTCGACCGGCGCGCTGCCGGCGCCGCCCCCGAAGTCGACCCGCACCCAGCCCACGTCGCGGCCGGCCGCCGGCTCGCCGGCCGCCCGGAACTCGAAGAGCTGGGGCGGCGGCTCGGCGTCGTCGGGCGTGTGGGCCCGCAGCGCGTCGGTGCTCGAGTACAGGTTGTACGGCGGGTGCCGGTCCTCGGTGCGCTCGTAGGCGTCGGCGGCCACCTCGAAGCCCACGTCGACCAGCGGGGCGGCCCGCACCAGCGCGGTGAACTCGGGGTTGGCGCCGGCCCAGGCGAACAGCGGGCCGTGCAGCGGCGTGAGCAGGGCGACGTCGGTGGAGCGGGCCGAGCGGACGGGGCCGAGCGGGTCGGCGCCGCCGGAGTGGAAGAGGGCGGCGAAGCGGGTGACGCTCCCCTCGACCATCTCCTCGTAGACGACGTCGGCCTGGTTGAGGCCGGACTGGGGCCGGGCCGGCGGGTCGGCGTTGTCGATCTTCACGACGAGCACGGGCCGCCCGACGTCGTCGTCCTCGCCCGCCGGCAGCCCGGTCAGCGGCCAGGCCGGCGCGCCCGACGGCGTGGTGGCCGGCGGCGGCTCCTCGTCCCCGTTGCGGAGGCGGACGGCGACCACCGCGCCGGCGACGAGCACGATGGCGGCGAGGAGCCCGGCGAGGATCGCCAGGCGAGCCCGCTCAGAGCTCACGGAGGGCGGCGATGCGGTCCTCGAGGGGCGGGTGGGTGTCGAACATCCGGTTGAAGCGGGCGAACGGGCCCTCGGCCGAGGTGCGGGCGAGCGGCGACTCGATCCAGAGGTGGGCGGTCGCCCGCGACCCGCTGTGCACGACGGTCGTGTCGTCCCGCAGCTTCTCGAGCGCCGAGATCAGCCCGGGCGGGTAGCGGGTGAGGTCGACGCCGGACACGTCGGCCAGCGCCTCCCGCCGCCGGCTCACCGCGGCCTGCATGAGCCGGGCGAACAGGGGCGAGAGGAGCAGCAGCACGAGGCCGAGGACGGCGACGATGGCGCCGGCCGGCGCGCCGCCGTCCCGGTTGCGCCGCCCGCCGCCCCACCACATGAACCGCAGCGCCCAGTCGGCCAGCAGCACGACGACGCCGACGAGGGTGACGGCGAGGGTCGACACGAGGATGTCGTAGTTCTTCACGTGGCTGAGCTCGTGGGCCAGCACCGCCTCGAGCTCGATGCGGTTCATCTTCTCGAGCAGCCCGGTGGTGACGGCGAGCGCCGCGTGCTTCGGGTTGCGCCCGGTGGCGAACGCGTTGGGTGCCGGGTCGTCGACCACGTAGAGCCGGGGCTTCGGGAGGCCGCTCGCGATGCACAGCCCCTCGACCAGGTTGTGGAGCCGGGCGTAGCGCAGCTCGTCGGCCGGCCGGGCCCGGCTCATGGCGAGGGCCACGGCGTCGCTCTTCCAGTAGGCGACGAAGGCCGCCACCCCGGCCACGACCAGGGCGATCACCAGCCCGGCGACGCCGTAGCCGAGCACCCAGTCGAAGGCCAGCGCGACCAGGCCCACGAGCAGGACGAAGGCGACGATCAGCAGCGCCGAGCGGCGCTTGTTGGAGGCGACCTCGTCGTACAGCGGCGCGCCCCCGCCCTAGAACTTGACCTGCACGGGGCCGCGGCTCTCGCCCTCGGCCTCGAAGTACTCCCGCTGGGAGAACCGCATGGGGCCGGCGAACACGACGCCCGGGAACGTCTGGATCTTCGTGTTGTAGCGGTAGACGGTGTCGTTGTAGAACTGCCGGGCGTAGGCGATCCGGCCCTCGGTGCCGGTCAGCTCCTCCTGCAGGTTCAGGAAGTTCTGGTTCGCCTTGAGGTCCGGGTACGCCTCGGACAGGGCGAACAGCTGGCGCAGCGCCCCGCTGATCACGTTCTCGGCCTGGGCCTGCTCTCGCGGCCCCTGGGCCTGGATGCCCTGGTTCCTCGCCTGGATGACGGCCTCGAGCGTCGCCCGCTCGTGCGACGCGTAGCCCTTCACGGTCTCGACCAGGTTCGGGATGAGGTCGTAGCGCCGCTTGAGCTGGACGTCGATCTGCGCCCAGGCGTTCTCGATCCGGTTCCGCAGCTTGACGAGCGCGTTGTACTGCCAGATCACGAAGATCACGAGCAGCACGACGATGGCGAGGACGATCAGCAGGACGACCATCGGTTCCTCCGGTGTTCGACGGCGGCGAGTCTACGGGTCGCCCGCGGTGCGGCGGGGTACGGCCGCCGGGCTCACACGACGCCGGCGTAGATCTCGAGGTACCGGTCGGCCAGGTGCTCCATCGAGAACTCGGCCGCCCGGCGCTCGCCGGCGGCGGCCAGCTCGGCGGCGAGCGGCCCGCCGTCGAGCACCCTGCGCAGCGCTGCGGCCAGCGCGCCGGCGTCGCCCGGCGGGACGAGCAGCGCGTCCACGTCGCCCCGGGCGACGTTGCGGTAGCCGGGCAGGTCGCTGGCGACGACCGGCGTCGAGGCCGCCATCGCCTCGAGCAGCACCACCCCGAACGACTCGCCGTGGAGGGACGGGGCGCAGAACACGTCGGCCCCCTGGAGCCGCGACGCCTTCTCGTCCTCGCCGATCCGCCCCAGCCACTCGACCCTCGGGTCGCCCGCCGTGCGGGCCCGGAGGGCCGGGGTGTCGGGCCCGTCGGAGGCCACCCACAGGCGCACGTCGGCCGGCAGGTGCTCCATGGCGTCGAGCAGCACGGCCAGCCCCTTGCGGGGCTCGTGGCGGCCGACGAACAGGATCGTCGGGCCCTCGGTCGGCCAGGCCGGCGCCTTGGCGTAGCGCTCGACCTCGATCCCGTTCCACACGAGCGTGTACTCGCCGCCGAGCGCCTTGGCGGCCATGGCCGTCGCGTCCTCGGACACCGCGCACCGGTGGTCGAGGCGGTCGGCCAGGGCCCGGACGCCGGGCCGCAGCCACCGGTAGGCGGCGCTGCCGCCGGCCGCGTGGAACGTGCCGACGGTCGGGGCGCTCTTGAAGATCAGGGTCGTCATCGTCGGCCCGGGCGCGAGCGGCTCGTGGAGGTGGAGGACCTCGAACTCCTCGTCGCGCAGGGCCCGGATGGTGCGCAGGGCGCAGGCGGGGTCGGGGGCGATCGGGGCGACGGAGCCGTTGGCGGCCGTCGGGATGCTCTTGCCGAGCGGGGTGACGCCGGCGTCGGGCGGCGGACCGTCGCAGGGGGCGAGGACCCGCGCCTCGTGGCCGGCGGCCCGCAGCACCCGGGCCAGCGCGAGGACCTGGCCCTGCACCCCGCCCGGCATGGTGAGGCTGTAGGGGCACACCACGCCGATCCGCATCGCCCATCACGGTACTTCCGGCCGGGCCCACCAGGGCCGTACGCTGGCGGGATGCCCGGGCCGGCCACCGAGGCGGGCGCCCGGCACGGCGCCGTCGCCGCACACCGGGACCCCCGACCGGCGCTCGAGGCGGGCCCCGGGACGGCCATCGCCGAGGTGGCCGTCCGACCGGCCGACGACCTTGCCGCCGCCGGCTCCGACCGGCACGTTCGACCGGGCGAATGCCTCGGCGCCAAGGCGGGCGGCGGCGGGCGGGGGGCGCGCCACCCGGCAGGGGGGCGGCGGGAGGGTGCATGAGCTCGGGGCCGGGATGGCCGTGGCCGCCGCGCTCGTGCTGGCCGCGGTCGTCGCCAGCCGGGTCGGCGCCCGGTTCGGCGTGCCGGCGCTCCTCCTGTTCCTCGGCGTCGGGATGCTGGCCGGCTCGGACGGGCCCGGCGGCATCGCCTTCGACGACGCCCGGCTGGCCCAGGACGTCGGCGTCATCGCCCTCGCCCTGATCCTGTTCGCCGGCGGCCTGTCGACCGACTGGGGGGCGGCCCGGTCCCAGGCCGGCCGGGCGCTCGGGCTGGCCACGGCCGGCGTGGTGGTGACGGCGGCGGTCGCGGGCGTGGCCGCCGCCTGGGCGCTCGACCTCCCGATCGAGGTCGGGCTGCTCCTCGGCGCCGTCGTCGCCTCGACCGACGCGGCCGCCGTGTTCGCCGAGCTGCGCTCGCGGGCACTCCACCTCCGCGGCGGGCTCGACCACCTCCTCGAGCTCGAGTCCGGCGGCAACGACCCGATGGCCGTCTTCCTCACGGTCGCCCTGCTCACCGTCATCACCGAGCCCGACCGCTCGGTGGTCGGCCTGCTCCCCACGCTCCTCGTGGAGGTGGCGGTCGGCGCGGCCGTCGGGCTGGTGGTGGCGGCCGCCGCCGTGCGGGGCCTGAACCGGCTCCGCCACTCCCAGGAGGGGCTGTTCCCGGTCGTCACCGTGGCCGTCGCCGTCGGCACGTACGGCACCGCCGTGGTCCTGCACGGGAGCGGGTTCCTGGCCGTGTACGTCGCCGGCCTGGCCATCGGCCGGCGGGACTTCCTGCACCGCCGCAGCGTCCTGCGCTTCCACGACGGGATGGCCTGGCTGGCCCAGATCGCCATGTTCCTCGTCCTCGGGCTGCTCGTGTTCCCGTCGGAGCTGCCCGACGTGGTGGGACCGGGCCTGCTCGTCGCCGCCGCGCTGATCCTCGTCGCCCGCCCCCTCGCCGCCGCCGTCACCCTGCTCCCCACCGGGCTGCCGCTCCGGGACACCGTGCTCGTCGCCTGGGTGGGCCTGCGGGGCGCGGTGCCGATCGTGCTGGCGACGTTCCCGCTCGTCGAGGGGATCCCCGAGGCGGCGCTGCTCTTCGACGCCGTGTTCTTCGTCGTGCTCGCCTCGGTGCTGGTGCAGGGGACGACGATCGGCGTCGTCGCCCGGGCCCTCGGCGTGGAGTCGCCCACCCCGCCGCCGCCACCACCGCCGATCGAGGCCGTCGGCGCCATCGGCGACGACACCGAGCTGCACGAGGTGGTGGTCGGGCCGGGCTCGCCGGCGGCCGGCCGCCGCCTCGTGGACCTGGGGCTGCCCGCGGGCGCCCTGGTGGTGCTGGTGCGCCGGGACGGGCGGTACGTCGTGCCGACCGGCGCCACCGACCTGCGGGCCGGCGATGCCGCCCTCGTCCTCGCCGACCCGGCCGCACTGGCCCGCCTCCACGAGCTGCTGGCCGGCGCGCCGAGGGAGGCGCCCCGGCCCGGCCCGCCGTAGCCCGCCGCCGCGTGGCCCGGCGAGGCGCCGCTGCCGGGCGCGCCGTAGGGTCGCCGGGATGAGCGGTCCCGTCAGCACCGACGACGCCGCGCCGGCCCCCGTCGACCGGCCCGCCGCCGCCCGCCCGACCTTCGACCTGAGCCCGAGCCGGTCCACCGAGGTCGGCGGGGTGACCGTCCGCCGGGCGCTCCCCCGCCGGCAGCGACGGACGGTCGGGGCCTGGTGCTTCGTCGACCACATGGGCCCGGCCGACCTGGCCGCCGACGTCGGCCTCCGGGTCGGCCCCCACCCCCACGTCGGCCTGCACACCGTCACCTGGCTGGTCGAGGGCGAGGTGGTGCACCGGGACAGCCTGGGCAGCGAGCAGCCGATCCGCCCAGGGCAGCTGAACCTGATGACGGCCGGCCGGGGCGTCGCCCACGCGGAGGCCTCAAGCGACCCGGCCGGGGACGGCGGTCGCGTCCACGGCGTCCAGCTGTGGGTGGCCCAGCCCGACGGCACCCGCGACGGCGACCCGGCCTTCGAGCACCACGCCGAGCTGCCGGCGGCCGGGCTGGGCGGGTTCACGGCGACCGTGCTGGTCGGCGAGCTGCCCGGCGCCCGGTCGGCGGCCAGGGCCGACACGCCGCTGCTCGGCGTCGAGCTGCGCACGGCGATCGGGGTGGCGACGGTGCCCCTCGACCCGGCGTTCGAGCACGCCGTCGTCGTGCTCGAGGGCGAGCTGGCCGTCGACGAGGAGCCGGTCGGGCCGGGCGCGCTGGCCTACCTCGGCACCGGCCGGGAGGAGCTCCGCGTCGAGGCCGACCGGCCGACCGTCGCCCTGCTCCTCGGCGGCGAGCCGTTCGGGGAGCCGCCGCTCATGTGGTGGAACTTCGTCGCCAGGACACGGGACGAGATCGACCGGGCCAGGGCCGACTGGGAGGCCGGGTCGGACCGCTTCGGCTCGGTCGGCGGCGACCTGCCCCGCATCCCGGCGCCGCTGCCCGTGTGGACCGGCCGGGCCTAGCGGGCCCGGCGCCGGCCGGGCCTCAGCGGCGGGCGAGCGCGGCGACGGCGGCCCGGTCGCTCGGCCAGTTCGGCTGCATCAGGTGCCACTGCTCGGGGGCGGCCCGGATGAGGCCCTCCAGCTCCAAGGCGAGGCGCTGGGTCAGGGTGGCGACGTCGTCGCGCAGGCGGCCCCTCGCGGGGAGGGCGAGCGGCGGGCGGACGACGCCGTGGTGGCGGCCGCTCCAGTCGTAGACGGCGGTCGGCAGCAGCGCCGCGCCCGTGCGAAGGGACAGGGTGGCCGGCCCGGCCGGGAGGGTGGTCCGCTCGCCGAAGAAGTCGACCTCGACCCCGCCGCCGGCCAGGTCGCGGTCGCACAGCAGGCACACGACGTGGTTGGCCTTGAGCGCCCGCACCACCTGGGTGCCGGCCGACGGGCCGAGCGGGATGACCTCCATGCCGAGCGAGCGGCGGAACGAGGTGAACCAGTCGAACACGTCGGGCGGGTCGAGGGGCTCGACGACCACGCTGACCGGGACGGCCTTCACCCTGGCCAGCCAGAACCCGGCCCATTCCCAGAAGCCGAGGTGGGGCAGGGCGAGGATGGCCCCGGAGCCGCTGTCGAGGGCGGCGGTGATGTGCTCGAAGCCCTCGACGCTCATCGCCGCGTCGAGCTCGGCCGGGGTGCGGGACGGCAGCCGGAACGACTCGGCCCAGTAGCGGGCGTAGGAGCGGAAGGTGGCGAGCACGGCCCGGCGCAGGTCGGCGCCCCTGATCCCGGGCCGCACCCGGCGGAGGTTGCGCTCGACCACGAGGCGGCGGGCCGGCGAGGCCAGCGCCCCGACGACGGCGCCGTAGTCGGCCGCGGCCCGGGCCACCG
>DASWMK010000282.1 GCA_036399815.1 Acidimicrobiales bacterium | reverse complement strand
GGGCCGGGAGGAGGCCGTGGCGGCCGCGCTGCGGGCCGCCGGCACGACCGTCGTGGCCGCCACCGGCCGGTGGTGGGCGGCGCCGACGGGCGCGGCGACGGTCGTCGGCCCGGCCGCCCGCCGGCTGGAGGAGGGCCTCGGCGGGCGCCCGGCCGGCACGGGCCGGCGGGCCAGGGGCGCCGAGGTCGTGGCCGGCGCCGTGCTCGTCGCCGCCGGCCGGTCGGCCCGGCACCTCGCCCGCCTGGCCGCCGCCCTGGAGGAGGCGGCCGCCGCCCTGGACCTCGCCTGGTCGGTCACGCCCCTGGCCGCCGGCTCGGTGGCGTTCGTGGCCGTCGCCGAGGCCGGCGGCGAGGAGCGGGTGACGGCCGCCGTCCGTCACCTCGTCGCCGACCACCCGGAGCACCACCTGCGGGCCGGCATCGCCACCGGGCGGGCCGTGCGGGTCGGCGCCGGCGGCGCCGGGACGGCCTCGTGGTGGGTGGGGCCGGCCGTGCGCGACGCGGTCGCGGCGGCCGCCGCCGCCCCGCCGGGGCACCCGCCGGCCGCGCTCGCCCGCCCCACGGCGCCCCGGGGCGGGCTGTTCGTCGGGCGGACGGCGGAGACGACGGCGCTCGGCGACGCGTGGTCGAGGGCGAAGGCCGGCGCGTACGTGGCCGTCGACGTCGTCGGCCCGGCCGGCATCGGCAAGTCCGCGCTGGTCGACCGGGCCCGGTCGGAGGCGGCGCCGGCCGAGCTGCGGGTGAAGGGCTCGGAGCTGTCCCGGCTGGTCCCCCACCGCGCCCTCGGCGACGGCCTCCGCCGCCTCGCCGGCATCCCCGACGGCAGCCCGCCCAGGGCCGCCGGCGACCTGCTGGTGGCCGCCTTCGGGTCCCTCGCTCCCGACGCCCTCCCGTGGGCGCCGCTCGTGGCCCGGCTGGTCGGCGCCGAGGTCGACCCCACCCCCGAGTCCGCGGCCACTGACGAGGCGTTCGTCGCCCTCCGGGCCCACCAGGCGGTGGCCGACCTCGTCGCCGCCGCCGCCAGGGCGGCCGGCGCGCTCTGGCTCGAGGTCGACGACCTCCACTGGCTCGACGACGCGTCGGTCGCCGCCCTGCGCCAGGTGCTCGGCGGCCTCCACGACCTCGGCTGCCTCGTCGTCGTCACCCGCCGGCCGGGCACCCCGGTGCTCTGGCCCGACGGCGGCCCGCCGGCGGTGGCCGTCGAGCTCGGCGGCCTGTCGTGGGAGGACGTCGACGAGCTGGCCCGCGCCGCCGAGCCGGCCGCGCCGCTCACCGACGACGAGCTGCGCCACCTGACCCGCCGCACCGGGGGCAACCCGCTGTTCGTCGCCGAGCTGCTGGCCGCCGGCGCCCGCCGGCCCGACCTGCCGGGCACCCTCGGCGACGCCGTCGCCGGCCGCCTCGCCGAGCTGGACGACGACGACCGGCGGCTGGTCGCCGACGCCGCCGTGCTCGGGGTGGACGTCGACACCGCCGAGCTGGCCGCCGTGCTGGGCGACCCCGAGGTGACCACGTGGCGCCGCTGGGTGCCGGTCGCCGGGCTGGCCCGCTGGGAGGCGGGCCGGGCCGTGTTCGACCACGACGTCGTCCGGGAGGTCGCCTACTCGCTCGTGCCGCCGGCCCGGCGCCGGGCGCTGCACGGCCGGGTGGCGGACGTGGCCGCGGCGACCGGCGACCCCGACGCCGCCGGCCCCGTCGCCCACCACCTCGAGCGGGCCGGGCGGTGGGCCGAGGTGGGGCCGTGGGCCCGGCGGGCCGCCGAGCGGGCCAGGGAGCGGGGC
>DASWMK010000281.1 GCA_036399815.1 Acidimicrobiales bacterium | reverse complement strand
CCGGGGCCCGGCCCGCGCCCCCGCCGTGGCTCGCCGTCCTCCTCCTCACGCCCGAGGAGGTCGTGCCGCCCGACCCCGGGACGCCGTCGGCCGACCTCGGTGGCGCCCGGTCGGTCCCCCTCGCCGCCTACCTCGACCCGCCCCCCTCCGTCCTCGGGCCGGCGGCCAGCAGGGAGCAGAAGGACGCCTGGCTGGCCGAGCTCCCCGACCAGCAGTGCGTGGTCGTCGACGTCAGGGCCGACGCGTTCGTCGCCGTGGCGCCGCGGGCGGCCGAGCTGCCGTACCTGGCCCACGTGCGCCAGGTCGACCCGACCGCCCAGGAGATCGTCACCGGCGAGGAGGAGGACGAGTGGTTCTCCGTGGTCGTCGGCAACCGCCTCCCGGCCGGCAGCCCGAGCGGCGTCTACGTCGCCCACCTCGTGTCGGTCGAGGGCTTCGTCGGCGTGCTCGGCGGCGACCTCCCGCCCGGCACGTCCGCCGTCCGCCTCCTGTCCCTCGCCCGGTGGACCTTCGCCAGCCGGCCGGGGACGGCCTACTTCGCCGGCCTGATGCGCGACCTCGACGTCGACGTGCTGCGGCTGCCGCCCCACCTCCGCCCGACCGGGGCCGACCGGGCCGCGACGGTCGCCCGCGGCGCGCTCGACGGCGGGTACGTCCCGGTCGACTACCGCACCCGCCTCGGCGAGCGGACGGCCGGCTGGTACCGGGGGCCCTGCCTCCCGGTGCAGATGGAGCGCAACCTCCAGCCGAGGTACCCGGCGTCGGAGGCGGCCCTCGTCTACGACCGGGAGACGGGCATGTTCGACGTGTCGTACGCGGTCGCCTGGCAGACCGGCCGGCTCCTCGCCCTGGCCGACCGCCAGTTCGCCATCTCGCTGCTGCGCTGGGTGCGCGACCACCACTCGCTGGCCCAGCTCCTCCAGGAGCGCCTCGACCTGTTCCGCCGGTACGACGGCCTCGACCTCCCCGAGGACCTCGCCGACCTGCTGGCGCCGGGCGCCGTCCGGGCCGCCGGCACCCGGTTCCTCGCGACCGTCGTGGCGCCCCGCCTGGGCGGCGACGGCGGCCGGGCCCCGGCGCTCGGCCCCCGGCGCGACCCGAGCGGCCTGCTGCGCCACCTCGACGCCCTGCCCGGCCTCGTCCCCCCCGACGAGGTCGAGGAGCTGCTCGCCTCGGGCGACGACCCCGTCGCCGCCGTCCTGGCCCGCGCCCGCGCCGGCGCCGGCGGCGAGGAGGCGCCGTGACCGGGCCGGACCGCCAGCCCCGGCACCGCGCCGTGCGCGCCCTCGTCGACGACCCGGCCGGCCGGGCCGCGGTGTCCGCCGCCGGCCGGGAGCTGCCCGACGACACCGGCCGGTGGCTGGCCCACCTCTGCCTGCTGGAGGGGCTGCCGTTCGACGTCCTCGTCCCGGACGCCCGGATGCTGCCCGAGGAGTCGATCCGGTTCTTCTTCCTGGACCAGAACTGGGTCGACAGCCTCGTCGACGGGGCGCTCTCGGTGGCGGCGTCGGCGGCGCCCGAGGCGACCCTCCTCGACGCCCGCCGGGCGGAGGTCCACCACGCGGCCAGGGTCGGCGCCCACCACGAGCGGGGCCGGCGGCGGGCCCGCACCCGCGACGCGGCCGTCGCCGCGCTCGCCACCCGCCTGGCCGAGCCGCCGGCCGGGGCGCCGGTCTGGAGCGGCTTCCTGCTGCGGTCCTCGGCCGTCGCCGCCTGGCCCGGCCTCACCGTGACCGGGTACGCCACGGCCGGCCGCGACGAGCCCCTTGACCTGCTCCGCCTGGACCGGACGGCGCCGGGCGTGCTCGTCGCCGTGTTCGCCGGCATCGTCCGCCACGTCGACGTGGCCAAGCCGGCCCAGGCGCTCCACTTCGGCGTCAGCCGCTCCGGCGAGCACGAGCCGGCCGTCGTGCCCATCCGCTTCGTCGGCGGCGGCGACGCCTGCCCGGCCGGCGAGCAGCCGCCGGGCCGGCCGACGGCGACGGTGCCGTGGCGGGACCAGGCCC
>DASWMK010000280.1 GCA_036399815.1 Acidimicrobiales bacterium | reverse complement strand
ATCCGCAGGATCGATCCGTGGACGGTGCTGCGGTTCTCCGTGCTCTTCTACGCCAGCATGCTCGTGGTCTTCCTGGTGGCCGGCACCCTGCTGTGGATGGCCGCGTCCGGCGTGGGCGTGATCGACAACGTCGAGAAGTTCGTGCGCGAGCTGTTCGCCCTGGAGTCCTTCCGCATCTCCGGCTTCAAGCTGTTCACGTCGTCCGTCGTGGGGGGGCTCGTCCTCGTGCTGCTGGGCACGGGCATCAACGTGCTCATGGCCGTGGTCTACAACCTGTCGTCCGACATCGTGGGCGGCGTCGAGGTGAGCGTGCTGGAAGAGGAGCCGACGGGCACCCGTCGCTCCGTTGTCTGAGCCGCGCCCCCTGCGTGTATCGTCTGACGCTCGTTCGGGGCTATAGCTCAGCTGGTTAGAGCGCAGCACTGATAATGCTGAGGTCGGTGGTTCGACTCCACCTAGCCCCACCCCATGAACCGCTTCCGGGCCTCGATCCCGCAGTTGTGAGGGCACTTCGTCGCATCGCGCTGGCCCTGGGCGCGGCGGGGCTCCTGGCCGGGGTACTGCGCCTGCGTGGCACCGGTGGCACCCCGCCCCAACGAGGCGGGTGGCGCGAGCTGTCCGGCCCCGACCTGCGCTAGTGCGGGCCGTCCTCATCGGCGCCGGCGCCGTAGGCGCCCGCATCGCCCGCCAGCTCGTCCCCGGTGACGGCGTCGACTCCTTGGTCGTGGTCGACCGCGACCGCATCCGGGCCGCGGCCGTGGTGGCCTCGCTCGGCGCCCCGGCCCTGCCCGCCCCTCCGGGGGGAGCGTCGCTGCAGGGAGCTGACGTCGTCGTGGTGGCCGTGCCCACCGGCGGCCATCGCACGGTGGCCGAGCAGGCGTTGGAGCAGGGCGCCCACGTGGTGTCGGTCTCCGATGCGGTGGGCGACGTGCGCGACCTGCTGGCCCTCGACGCCGAGGCCCGAGAGCGGGACCTGTCGGTGGTGGTGGGGGCGGGCTTCTCGCCGGGGCTCACCTGCCTGTTGGCCCGCCACGCGGCGGCGGGCTTCGACGAGGTGGACGAGATCCACGTGGCCAAGTTCGGCACCGCGGGGCCGGCGTGCGCCCGGCACCACCACCAGGCCCTGACCGAGCGGGCCGTCGACTGGCGGGAGGGCGCCTGGGTGACCCGTCCCGGCGGCTCCGGCCGCGAGCTGTCCTGGTTCCCCGATCCCGTCGGCCCCCTCGACTGCTACCGGGCCGGGCTGCCCGACGCCCTGCTCCTGGCCCCTGCCGTCCCGGGCGTGGCGCGGGTGACGGCCCGGGTGGCGGCCACCCGCCGGGACCGGTTCACGTCCCGCTTCCCGATGCTGCGCCCGCCCCACCCCGAGGGGTTGGTCGGCGCCGTGCGGGTCGAGGTGCGGGGCCGCCGCGGCCGAGGCCGTGACGTGCGGGTGCTGGGCGCCCTCGACCGGCCGGGCGTGGCGGCCGGGGCGGTGGCGGCCGTGGCGGCGCTGTGGGCCGCCGAGTCCCGCCTGGCCCGGCCGGGGGCGGCCGGGTTGGCCGAGCTGGTGGCCGAACCTGTCCCGTTCCTGACCGAGCTGGGGCGGCGCGGGGTGCGGGCCGCAGCCTTCGAGGGCACCGCCGCCTGACAGCTTTTCCACAGTTCCTCACGCCTATGAGCAGGGTTCTCCCCCGATGACTGTGGACAACCGGGGACGGGGTTGTGGACTGCTTGAGGCTCAGGTGGCGGGGTCGGCGGGCTGGCCGTAGGCGGTCGGACCCTCGACGTCTGTGAGCGGCTCGCCCTCGGCGTCACCGGTCGGCACCGGGTCGAGCGATGGCGCCGTGTCGGTGGGCGGGTCTTCGCCCGATCGGCCGCCCAGGGGCGGGTCGATGTCGGGCGGGTCCATCCCGGGCGGGATGTCGGTGGGGCCGACGTCGCCCACGATGTTGGGGTCGTTGGTACCCACCGGCGCGTCCCGCATGCGGTCCAAGGCACTGTCGTCGCCGGCGTCGCCGCGGGGCTGGATGTCGTCCATGCTGGTCATGGCCTCGACGTACCCGCTCGGGTCCTCGGCAAAGACGATCCATGGTGTGGGTTTGGGGACGAGGCGGAGCGGGAAAGACGCGCCGCACCATGCAACCCACCCCCGTCTGGCTCACCGTCGCCGAGGCCGCCGAACGCCTCGGCCTGCCGTTGGCGGAGGTGTACGAAGCCATCACTGCCGAGCGCTTGGCCGCGCAACCCCACGACCGCAGCTTCCTGCTCCGGCGCGCCGACGTCGAGGCGTACCGAAGCGCCCCCGCCTCCGCCGTCTGATCACCCGGGGCGTCCGCGCCGGGGGCAATTGCTCGTCGACCGTGATCGCCTACGCTTGGCGGTCGTCGGGGACGTAGCTCAGTTGGCTAGAGCACCTGCTTTGCAAGCAGGGGGTCGTGGGTTCGAGTCCCATCGTCTCCACCCGCCGATCAATGCCGAACCCCTCCAGGGTCGCGGGAGGCTGAGTCGTCCCCTGCCCGAGCGCCCGCCTTGGGGGTCGAAGTCATCACTCCGTAGGCATAGTGAGACAGCCCGGGTGACGACCGCCGTCCGGGTTCGCCACGCACAACCCACGCCACCGCCGGGCCGACGCGTCCGCTCCAGTTACCGACGACGAGGCCGCAGAGCCAACCCGAGGGCGGCGACAGCAGCCACCAAGGCAGCCCAGGCGGCCACGTCCGACGCGTCGGTCCCCTCGTCGTCCCCACCCGACTTCGGCGCCGCCTCGCCCGCCAGGCGCGACAAGGTGGCAAGGTCGCCTTCGGCCAAGGCGAACGTCTTCACCGCGCCTGCGGGCTGCTCGGACCCGGCGGGGCCGAGCCAGCGCACGACCTCGCCGTTGTCGTAGGTCTGCACGGCCGGGAAGCTGAGCGTCGACGCCGCCTGCGGGGTCCGGGCCGAGAACCCGAACTCCTCGAACTCGCCCGCCCCGATGCGCCCGCCCTCCCACGTCACGGCGGCGATGTAGTCGGTGACCTGCTCGCCGAAGACCTCGACCGGGGCGGGCAGGGGCTTGCGCTCGACCCGACGGG
>DASWMK010000279.1 GCA_036399815.1 Acidimicrobiales bacterium | reverse complement strand
CCCAGCCGGCGCCGCCGCCCCCCGTCGCCGGCGCGGCCCGCGCCCCGGCCTGGCCGATGTGGGCGCTCGGGCTCGTGATCCTCGTCGACGAGGTCGACAAGAACATCGTCCGGGGCCTGATCACGCCGCTGAAGGCCGAGTTCGGGGTGGGCGACGCCGCCATCGGCGTGCTCCTGTCCGCCTTCATCGTCGTCAACGGGCTGGTGACGGTGCCGGCCGGCTACCTGGCCGACCGGTGGCACCGCACGAGGACGATCGGCGCCACCGTGGTCGGCTGGTCGGTGCTGAGCGCGGCCGGCGGCCTGGCGCCGACGTTCCCGGCGCTCGTCGCCCTGCGCTCGGCCCTGGGGTTCGGCCAGGCGGTCACCGAGCCGTCGGCCGCCAGCCTGATCGGCGACTGGTACCCGGTGGCCCAGCGGGGCCGGGCCTTCGCCATCCAGCAGGTGATGATGATCGCCGGGGTGGGCGTCGGCGTCGGGCTGGGCGGCGTGCTGGGCGAGGCCATCGGCTGGCGGTGGGCCATGGCGGTCGTCGCCGTGCCCGGCCTCGTGATCGCCGCCCTGGTGCTGCGGCTGCGGGAGCCTCGCCGGGGCGCGGCCGACCGCCTGTCGGTCGGCGGCACGGCCGACGACGACGGCGACGGCGACGACGACGAGCGCCCGCCCCTGTTCGACGGCGGCGTGCGCCGGTTCCTGGCCGACATGGTCGAGGGGCTGCGGGCCGACCTGCGCACGATCGTCGGCATCCGCACCATGCGCTACGCGCTGGTCGGCGTGGCCGCCCTGCTGTTCACGATCACCGCGGTGGCCGCCTGGCTGCCGCAGTTCTACATCCGCCACCTCGGCGTGCCCGAGGGCGACGGCGAGACCTGGTTCACCGTGCTCGCCCTCCTCGGCGGGGTGCCGGGCGTGCTGGTCGGCGGCCGGGTGGCCGACCGCTGGGCCGACCGGGTGCGGGGCGCCCGCCTGGCCCTGCCGGCGCTGTTCCTGTTCACCGGCAACCTGCTGTTCACCGTGTCCTACTGCCTGCGGTCGTTCCCGCCGGCGTTCGCGCTGGAGCTGGTCGGCCTGTTCGTCGTCACGATGGCCGTGCCCGGCCTGCGGGCCGGCCTGACCGACGCCGTCCCCGCCCACCTCCGAGGCGCCGGCTTCGGGGCCTTCAACCTCGTCGCCGTCGTCTTCGGCGCCGCCGCCGCCCCCACCGTCGTCGCCGCCCTGTCGTCGGCCTTCGACGAGAACCTGCGGACGGCCTTCCTCCTCGTCAGCCCGTTCGTCTTCCTCGGCGCCGCCGTCCTCTGGCGGGCCAGCCGCTACCTCGACGACGACATGCAGAAGATCTTCCTCGCCGTCCTGACGGCGATGCAGGCCGAGCAGCAGCGCCGGGACGGCGAGACGACCTGAGCGGTCAGCCCTCCGGGAGGAAGGTCTGGCGGACGGGGCCGTAGTGGCGGGCGAGGGCCAAGAAGACCACCGCGATCGTCGCCCAGCTCCACTCGGCCAGGGTGGCCGAGACGGCGGCGAGCGGGAGGGAGCCGAGGAACACGGCGGCCAGGGTCGTCGCCCGCCACACGCCGTGGACCAGCTCCGTCCTCGGCACCCGCTCGTGGGCCAGCCCGGCCCGGAGGACGTGGACCCACGCCAGCGCGCTCACCGCGCCGGCCAGGCCGAGGACGACGGCGTAGGCGGCGGCCGCCGGGCGCTGGTCGCCGTAGCCGCCGAGCACCTCGGTCGGGAACGGGATCAGCGCCACCAGCCCGAGCTGGACGAGGTTGAGGAGGATCAGCGCCCGGTCGACCCGGGCGACGAACTGGAACAGTCGGTGGTGCCCGAGCCAGAACAGGGCGATCACCACGAAGCTGAGCGCGTAGGCGCCGAGCGCCGGGAGCGTGTCCCGCAGCGCCCGGCCCACGTCCTCCTCCGCCACCGCCGCCGGCACCCGCAGGTTCAGCACGAGCAGGGTCATGGCGATGGCGAACACGCCGTCGGACAGGGCGAGCAGCCGGGACGCCACGCTCAGTCGGCCGTCGACAGCAGGAAGGCCAGCGCGAACCCGGCCACCGTCACCAGCCCGACCGCCGCCCCGCCGTGCTCGTACGACTCCGGCATCATCGTGTCGGCGAGCATCGTGAGGATGGCCCCGGCGGCGAACGCCTGGATGAAGCCGACCACCCCACCGGACGCGTCGCCCAGGAAGGCGTAGCCGGCGGCCGCGGCGGCCGCCGAGACGAGCATCACCGCCGTCCACAGGCCGAGGATCCAGCGGGGCGACCGCCCGGCCTTGCGCAGCCCGGTGGCCGCCGACAGCGACTCGGGCACGTTCGACAGGAACACCGCCGCCACCACCGGCCCGGACACGTTCCCGCCCGACAGGATGCTGACCCCGATGGCGACCGACTCGGGGATGCCGTCGAGGAGCGCGCCGAGGACGATGGCGCCCGGTGACCCGTCCTCCTGCTGCCCGCCCGACCGCTTGCGGTCGGCGCCGCCCCGGCGGTCGATCACCGCGTCGCCGGCGAAGAACGTCAGCGCCCCGGCGGCGAGGCCGACGGCGACCGACCCGGTGCCCGACCGGCGGAACGCCTCCTCGGTCAGCTCGAAGGCGAGCGCGCTGATGAGCACGCCGGCCCCGAACGCCATCACCAGCCCGATGGCCCGCTGGTTGGCCGGCAGGACGATGCCGGCGACGGCGCCGACGAGCAGGGCGAACCCCCCGACCAGCCCCCAGAAGGCGGCCTCGGCCATCAGCGGCCCGGGCCGGTCGGCGGGGCGGGCTCGCCCGCGACCCGGCGGGCGACGGGGACGGCGGGCCGGAGGCGGGCCCGCAGGCCGCCGGTCACCGTCACCTCGCCCGCCTCGCTCGGGCTCGCCGTCGGGCGACCGCTGGACCGGGGCACCGCCCTCCCCTACCCGGGCGCGCCGGCGTCGTCCTCCCGCAGCCACGGCGTGCGGCACACGGCGACGAGGAGGCCGTCCGGGGCGAGCAGCCGGGCCGTCTCCTGGCCCCACGGCTCGACCCTCGCCCCGTGCAGCAGCCGGTGGCCGGCGGCCTCGAGCTCGGCCGCCGCCGCGGCCACGTCGTCGACCTCGAACTCGATGCTGGCCTGGGGCACGGGCACGCCGGCCGGCCACTCGCCGGTGCCGAAGCAGGACCGGGCGGCGTCGGCCAGCAGCCACAGCCCGAAGTGCTTCACGCCGTCCAGCCGGTGGGTGAAGGCGTAGCCGCCCTCGTCCTCCTCGAAGTCGATGCCGATGGCGTCCCGGTAGAACGCCCTCGCCGCCGCGCCGTCGGCGACGATCGGCGACACGCTGGCGACGAAGCGGACGTTCACAGCCGGGACGGCAGGATGGCCTCGACCACGGTCGGGCCCTCCGTGGCCAGCGCCTCCTCCAGCTGGAGGGTGAACTCCTCGGCCGTCGTGGCCGTGGTCGCCGGCACGCCGAGCCCCCTGGCGAGCGACGCGAAGTCGAGGTCGGGGCGGCGCAGGTCGAGCATGGCCTTGGCCCTCGGGCCGCCGGCCTCGGCGCCCACCCGGTCGAGCTCCATGTTGAGCACGGCGTAGGACCGGTTGTTGAACAGCACGGTGGTGACGTCGAGCCCCTCGCGGGCCATCGTCCACCACGACTGCATCGTGTACAGCGCGCTCCCGTCGGCCTCGAGGGCCAGCACCTTGCGGCCCGGGCAGGCGACGGCCGCCCCGACGGCGGTCGGGAGGCCCTGGCCGATGGCCCCGCCGGTGAGCGACAGCCAGTCGTGGGGCGGGGCGCCGGCGGTGTGCCCCGGCGCGTACAGGCCGGACGTGACGGCCTCGTCGACCACGATCGCCCCCTCGGGGAGCAGGGCCCCGACGGCCGCGCACGCCGCGTCGGCGCTCAGCGGGCCGGCCGGGGGCGACGGCCGCCCGGCCGGCTGGCGCTCCCAGCCGTCGTCCGGGGCGCCGACGGCGTCGGCCAGGGCGGCGACGGCGGCGACGGCGTCGTCGGTCGGCCCGGCCAGCACGTGCACCTGGCAGCCGTCGGGCACCAGGTCGCTCGGCTTGCCGGGGTAGGCGAAGAACGTCACCGGCGACTTGGCGTCGACGAGCACGAGGTGGCGCAGGCCGTCCATCTGGAGGGCGGCGAGCTCGCCGAGGTAGGCGAGGCGCTCGACCGGCGGCCGGCCGGCGCCCCGCTCCAACCGGGCCGGGAACGTCTCGCACAGCAGCTTGGCGCCGGTGGCCCTCGCCACCCGGCTGGCGTCGTCCAGCGCCCGGCCCACGCAGGCCCGGCCGCCGACGAGCAGCGCCGCCGGCTCGCCCGAGCGCAGCGCCTTGACGGCGGCGTCGACGTCCTCGCCGCTCACCGTGCGGGGCCGGGTGGGGGCGACGCGCTCGGCCGGCGCCGCCCCCTCCATCCACGACACGTCGGCCGGCAGGATCAGGGTGGCCACCTGGCCGGGCGGGCCGACGGCGGCGGCCACCGCCTCGGCCGCGTCGCCGGCCACCGCGGCGGGCGACCCCGACCGGCGCACGAACGACGACACGTTGCGGGCCACCGTCTCGATGTCCGACTCCAGCTGGGCGTCGTAGCGCTTGTGGTAGCTGGCGTGGTCGCCGACCACGTTCACGATCGGCGAGCGGGCCTTGCGGGCGTTGTGGAGGTTGGCGAGGCCGTTGCCGAGGCCGGGGCCGAGGTGGAGCAGGGTGGCCGCCGGGCGGCCGGCCATGCGGGCGTAGCCGTCGGCGGCGCCGGTCGCCACCCCCTCGAACAGGGCGAGGATCCCCCGCATCTCGGGGACGGCGTCGAGGGCGGCGACGAAGTGCATCTCCGAGGTGCCCGGGTTGGTGAAGCACACGTCCACCCCGCCGGCCACCAGGGTGCGGACGAGCGCCTGGGCGCCGTTCACCGGGCGGCCTCGGCGTCGAAGATGGCGCCAGGGTTGAGGATGCCGGCCGGGTCGAAGGTGGCCTTGATCCGGCGCAGCAGGTCGACCTTCACCGGGTCCTCGAGCTCCAGGTAATAGTGCTTCTTGGTCGTGCCGATGCCGTGCTCGCCGGACACGGCCCCGCCGAGCGCCTGCCCGGCCCGGAAGATGTCGAGCACCAGCCGGCGGCGGCGCTCGGGGTCGGGCTGGAAGACCGAGAGGTGGACGTTGCCGTCGCCGGCGTGCCCGCAGCCGGCCACGAACGAGTCGCTCGCCTGGGCCAGCGCCTCGACCTTCGCCATGTAGTCGGCGATCTGGGCCCGGGGGACGACCATGTCGAGGATGTCGTCGGCGCCGGCCGCCTTCGCCGTCCAGAACGCCTTCTCCCTGGCCTCGATCAGCGCCACCCCGGCCTGGGGCGGCAGCACGTAGACGTCGAGCGCGCCGAGCTCGGCCAGCGCCCCGGCCAGCTCCTCGACGTCCTCGTCCAGGCGGTCGGCGCTGCGGTCCTCCAGCACGACGACGAGGTAGGCGCGGGTGGCGTCCTGCACGTCCTTCGGCACGCCGAGGTCGAGGCCGGCGTTGCGGACGAGCCCGGCCATCGACACCACGTCGATGTACTCGACGATGAGCGGGCCGATGCCGCTGCCGACGATGCGGGGGACGGCGCTCGTCACCTCGGCCAGGGTGGCGTAGGGGGCGAGCACGGCGGCCGAGTGGGCCGGCCGGGGGTAGAGCCGCAGGGTCGCCTCGGTGACCAGGGCCAAGGTGCCCTCCGATCCGGCGATCAGCTGGGTCAGGTCGTAGCCGGTCGTCGCCTTCACGAACTTGCCGCCGGTGCGGATGACCTCGCCGGTGCCGAGCACCGCCGTCAGCCCGAGCACCTGGTGGCGGGTCACCCCGTACTTCACGGCCCGCATGCCGCCGGCGTTGGTGGCGACGTTGCCGCCCAGGCTGGCCGAGCTCTCGCCCGGGAACACCGGGTAGACGAGGCCGTGCTCGAAGGCCGCCTTGTCCAGCTGGTCGAGGGTGACCCCTGGCTCGACGACGGCGACGTGGTTGCCGAGGTCGATCTCGAGGATGCGGGCCATCCGCTCGAAGCTGACGACCATGCCGTCCGGCCGGGGGATGCAGGCCCCGGACAGGCCGGTGCCCGACCCCCTGGCCGTGAGCGGGACGCCGTGCTCGGCGGCCAGGCGGACGACCGCGGCGACCTCCTCGGTCGACCCCGGCCGCACCACCCAGCGGGGCCGCACCGGCGTGCCGGTCAGCGCCTCGTCGTGCCCGTAGTCCTCCGGGACGGCGTCGCCGGTGAGGACGTTGCCCCGCCCGACGACCTCCTCCACCGCCGTGGTCAGCTCGGCCATCCGCCGAGCATGCCACCGTCAGCCGGAGAGCGGGATCGCCATGGTGGCGGCGACGCCGAGGTCGTCGATGGCGGCGATGCGGCGCTCGACGACGACGGGCTCGGTCGACTCGACCACGACCGGGAGCTGCTCGGCCTGCACGAAGTCGCCGAGGCGGAGCCCGATGCGCTCGCCGGCGGCCAGCTCGACGGC
Source organism: Acidimicrobiales bacterium (assembly GCA_036399815.1). Lineage (NCBI taxonomy): Bacteria > Bacillati > Actinomycetota > Acidimicrobiia > Acidimicrobiales > Acidimicrobiales bacterium. The sequence continues at coordinate 2,675 of DASWMK010000279.1, read as the reverse complement.
GGCGAGGTCGACGATCGGCTCGGGCGACCGGCTCCCGTCGAGGGGCACGACGGAGAGCGTGGCCGCCCGGTCCGACGGGTTGAACACGGTGACCAGCTCGTCGGTCTCCTCGGTGGCCGCGCCGGCCGGGAGCACCCACCGCTCGGCGGCCAGGCGGGAGCCCAGCTCGGCGCTGATCCCCGTGCGCGCCGACGGCGACTCGTCGTTCACCACCCGCTCGGCCACCACCGGCACCCCGTTCACGGACTCGACGGTGATGGCGTGGGGGACCTCGGCCGGGATGCGCTCCTCCTCGTTCAGGTCGAGGGTGACCCAGTCCTCGGCCGGGATCGACAGCTCGAAGGGGGCGGGCACGCCGTTGGTCGCCGGGTCGTCCAGCGTGACGAGCACGTCGACCTCGGCCTCCTCGTCGCCCGGGTTGTAGACGTGGAGCCGCTCGCCGACGCCGTCGGCCACGTAGCCGGCCGGGAACCACCAGCGCTCGCCCAGGGCGGGGGCGCCGAGGGTGACGGCGAGGCCCCGCGGCCCGCCCTCGCCGTCCCGCTCCTGCACCCGGTTGACGACCAGCTGGCCGGACCGGGTGGCGACCGTCAGCGCCAGGTGGGGCTCGCGCAGCACGTGCTCGTTGACCTCCACCACCACCATCGACCGCCCGGGCACGACCAGGCCCTGGAGCGCCTCGGGGTCGCGGCGGCCGTCGTCGGTGGCGGCCGAGACGTCGGCCGTGGCGTCGGCCGGGAACGGGTTGAACAGGAGCAGCCGCTCCTTGGCGTCGACCGTCGTGACCCCCCAGGCGAAGTACCAGCGGTCCGACGGGCCCGACGAGCACGGGGTGGTGTCGGTGCCGTTCGGGCCCCGGACGGACAGCTCGGCGGCGACCTCGCCCCCCGGCGCCTCGACCAGCGCGGCGGCATAGGTGGCGTCGGAGGTGGACGTCGCGTCGACGAGGTCGACCAGCGACGCCGACGCCCGCCCGTGGGCGGGCACGTCGAGGGCCGAGGTCTCGGGCTCGCCGCCGGCCGGGAACACCGTCACCGACGCCCGCACGGCCTCGTCGCCGGCGTTGGCCACCACCACCGTGCCCTCGGCCAGGCCGTCCTCCTTGGACCCGGCGCCGGCGCAGTACCAGGCGGTGGTCAGGGCCGACGGCGGGGCGGCCACCGGCATCACGTACGGGGTCTGCTCGGCGAAGGCCGGCACGGGTCGGGCCTCGGGGTCGCGGTCGGCCCACGCCGCGGCCACCAGCACGAGCGCCAGCACGCCGAGGGCGACGAAGCGGCGGTGCCTCACGCGCCCGCCTCCTGGAGGACGGCCTCGGGCTCGGCCGCGGCCGACTCGGGCGGGTCGTCGACGGCGCCGGCCACCGGGTCGGGCGCCCGCCGGCGGCGGCGCCGGCCGACCAGCACGAACTGCACGGCGACCAGCCACAGCAGCACCTGGACGGTGAGCAGCACGTGGCGGACGGGCGGGGTGGCGTAGGACAGGGTGGCGGCGCCGCCGTCGCCCGACGACCAGGCGTTGGCCCACCCGAAGGCCCTGCGGTGCTCGGCACCGGCGCCGTCGAGGCGCCAGCGGTCGGAGAAGGCGGCCGACCAGAGGACGTCCCGGTCGCCGGGGACGTCGCCGGCGAAGTCGGCGAACCCGCCGGCGCCGGGGAGCACGGGCTCGGCGTCGGGCAGGGCCGACGACGCCGTGGCGGCCAGGCCGCCGCCGGCCGGCACCGACCCCGCCGGCAGGGCCGCCCGCGCCGGCAGCGCGGCGACGTTCTCGTAGACGAGGACGGCGTCGTTCAGGCGCCGCTCCTCGAGGTCCAGCTGGGCGCCGAGGATGCGGGCGAGGGCGGCCGGCGCCGGCCGCTCGGGCGAGTCGACCGGCACCGGCGCGAGGCGCTGGGGGACGACCACGTAGCGGACGGCGAAGGGGGCGAGGAGGCGGCCGAGGCGGGTGGTGCGCCCGGCCGCGGCGGCCCGGACGGCGTCGCCGACCAGGCCGGTGGCCCCCTCCTCGCTGCCGGCCCACTGCTGCTGGATGCCGGGCGCGGCGCCGTCGGCGAGCGCCCAGGCGACCCCGTCGTCGAGCTCCCACCCGGCGAGCGGCAGCGCGTCCGGGTCGCCGAGCCACAGCACCCGGATCCCGCCGCCGGCCTCGTCGTCGAGCACGGACAGCAGGTCGGCCAGGCCCTCCCTCGGCACGTCCCAGCGCCCGCCCGCCGCCGCGCCGAGCACGGGCACGGTGCCGACCAGCAGGGCGGCGAGGGCGACCATCGAGGCCGCCTGCCGCCAGCCGAAGCGGAACCCCGGGAGGTCGACCTCGAAGGCGACGGCGCCGAGGGCGGCGGCCATGGCGAGGGCGGCGGCCGCCATGGCCAGGCCGACCTCGGGGTCGGGGGTGACCGGGAACCAGCCCCGCTCGGCCGCCCACTGGACCAGGACCAGCGCGACGGCCACCGACCACGCCCGCACCGCCCAGGCCAGGCGCCAGCCCCGGCCGATGGCGAGCGGGAGGGCGGCGGCGACGAGGAACGCCCACCCGATGGGGGCGGCGCCGATCGGGCCGGTCTCGAAGCGGAGGAGGTCGCCCAGGCTGGTGAGCACCTGGCCGTCGGGGCGCACGCCCGGCCAAGCGGACCACCCACCGGCCGGGGGCAGCAGGTCGAAGGCCCACGGCAGGTGGAG
>DASWMK010000278.1 GCA_036399815.1 Acidimicrobiales bacterium | reverse complement strand
CAGCGCCGGCCGGTCGCCCCGGCCGGGGACGGCCTCGATGTGGGGGTGGGTGCCGTCGAAGTAGGCGAGGAGGTCGCGGAGCTGCTCGGGGAAGTCGTCGACGGCGAGGGTCGACGGGCGGCGCCGGAGGGCGGCGGCGGTGACGGGGTCGGTGCCAGGGGCCCGGCCGATGCCGAGGTCGACGCGCCCGGGGTGGAGGGCCTCGAGCGTGCCGAACTGCTCGGCCACCACGAGCGGCGAGTGGTTCGGGAGCATGACGCCGCCGGCCCCGACCCGGATGGTCGACGTGCAGGCGGCCAGGTGGGCGATCAGCACGGGCGGGGAGGAGCTGGCGATCCCCGGCATGTTGTGGTGCTCGGCCACCCACACCCGCCGGTACCCGAGGCGCTCGGCCAGGCGGGCGAGCGCCACCGACCCGGCCAGCGCCTCCGCCACCGTCGACCCCTCGCCCACCGGCGCGAGGTCGAGGACGGACAGGGGCGGCAGCGGGGCGTCGGTGGGTGCCATCGGATGCTGGAACACGGCCCACCCACCGCCGTGTTCCTGCGCCGCCGCCACCGCTGGCGTCCGCGGCGGCCAGGTCCCCTTCGACCGCCGTGACGGCGGGCGCGACGGGGGCCGGCCCCCTGAGGAGCCGGCCCCGGTCGACGAGGTGGTGCTGGTGCTCGGCTGGGTCAGCCGGGCAGGTCGGTCGCCTGCGCGTACGTGATGGTCGCGGCGGCGACGGCGTCGCTGTTGAGGTCGAGGACCTCGTTGCTGTTGTTGGCGTACGTGTCGCACGCCTGGTGGTAGCAGGGGTCGTACTGGGCGCCGGCGGTGCCGCCGTACACGGCGGCCTGGTCGGCCGTCTTGATGCCCTCGGCCCCGGTGAACAGGCCGCCGAACGGGATGCCGTTGTTGAAGAAGGCGGCGTAGTCCGACCGGAAGCTGATCTGGCTGCCCTCGAAGGCCAGCCCCCGCTGGGTGTAGAAGCCCTCGAAGAAGGCCTCGATCTCGTCGGAGCCGGCCGGGCCGACCAGGCCGAACGAGGAGCCGTCGCCGTCGTAGATGAACCGGACGTAGTTCGGCGAGCCGATCATGTCGAAGTTCAGGTAGAGGGCGACGCGGTCCTTCTGCTCCTGGGTGAGGTTGGCGACGTAGAAGTTCGAGCCGACGAGGCCCGACTCCTCGGCGCTCCACCAGGCGAAGCGGACCTTGTTGGCGACGGGCGTGTGGGCCAGCTTGAGGGCGGTCTCGAGGATCGCCGCGCTGCCCGAGCCGTTGTCGTTGATGCCGGGGCCGGCGCCGACCGAGTCGAGGTGCGCCCCGACCATGACGACGTTGTCCGGGTTGCCGGAGGCCGTCTCGGCGAGGACGTTGTACGTCGTCGCCAGCTCGCGGACCGTGTTGGTGTGGATGCGGGTCACGAGCCCGGAGGTCTCGCTGAAGGCCACGCCCTGGGCGTAGGTGACGAAGACGGCGGGGATCCCGCTCGTGTTGCCGGCGCCGAGGGTCACGATGGCGAGGCCCTGGCGGTCGGCGCCGGTCGTGTTGCCCTGGTTCATGACGATGACGCCGACGGCGCCGGCGGCGGCGGCCGTCTCGGCCTTCTGCTCGAAGGTGCAGGTGCCCCGCTGGACGAGGGCGATGTTGCCGGCCGGGAAGCCGGCGAAGTCCGCCGCCTCGCAGCCGCTGGTCGACGTGTTGCCGACGCCGAGCGCGAGGTCCACGGCGGTGACCGAGGCGGTCACGTCACCGGGGTCGGTCTGCTGCAGCACCTCGAAGTCGGTGTGCTGGACGTAGGTCGTCGGCGTGGGCGCCACCTGCTCGAAGTGGGACGGGCCGATCTCGGTCCACGCCAGGTAGTCGAACGGCTGCACGGTCGGGCTGTAGCCGGCCGCCACGAGCTGGTTCACGACGTAGTCGACCGACGCGTCGTGGCCGGCGAGGCCGGCGAAGCGGTTGCCGCCGTTGGCATCGGCGATCGCCTGCAGCGCCGCCTGGTGCGCTCGCACGTTGGCCAGCCGCACGCACTCCGTCAGCTTCGCCGCCGTGTCGTTCTCACGGACGCCGCACGCCCGGTTGGTCGGCGCGGCGCTCGCCGGCGCACTGCCGACCACCAGGCATCCGAGCATCAGTGCCACGGCGGCGACGGCCGCCGTGGCCCGCGGCGCGCGCCGCGGGCTTCGGTTCTCCATAAGGGTCCCTCCCCCTTGTCTCCCCCCGACCCCGCCTGGGTCGGGGGAGACGGCACTCTAGCCGCGTTTACCCGGCCCCCAGATCGAGGAGCCGCTGGCTGAGGAGGACGACGGCGATCGTCGACGCCGCGAGGGCCGGCCCGAACGGGAACTCCCGGCGGCGCCGGACGGCCACCGTGGCGAGCCCGGCGACCACGCCGAGCACGCACCCGGCGATCAGGCCGAGCAGGACGAGGTACGGGTCGATCCAGCCGAGGAGGAGCCCGAGGACGAGGGCGAGCTTGACGTCGCCGAAGCCCATGCCCCTCGGGTAGACGAGGTGGGGCAGGAACAGCATCCCGAAGTACAGGCCGGCGCCGGCCAACGCGCCGGCCAGCGAGCCGGTGCCGTCACCGGCGACGGCGGCGACCACGAGCGCGGCGGTCGCCATCCCGAGCGTGGGGAACACGATCCGGTCGGGGATGCGGTAGTGCTCGAGGTCGACGGCGGTGACGGCGACGAGGGCGGCGAACCCGACCAGGTACGCGGGCAGCGCCCACGAGGCGCCGAAGCGGACGGCGGCCAGCACGAACAGCACGGCGGTGGCCACCTCGACCAGCGGGTAGCGCACGCTGATCGGCTCCCGGCACGTGCGGCACCGGCCCCGCAGCGCCACCCAGGACAGCACGGGCACGTTGTCCCGGCCGGCCAGCTGGGTGCCGCAGTGCGGGCACCGGGACCGGGGCCGGACCACGGACTCGCGCACCGGCACCCGGGCGATCACGACGTTGAGGAAGCTGCCGACGGCCAGGCCGACGAGGCCGCAGGCGCCGGCGAGGAACGCGGTCATGGCGAGGTCCACGGTAGTGACATCGGCCGATCCCCGGACGCGTCGAGGGGGCGGCCGCCGCCGCCCCCTCGCACGCCCGGGCCCGTCGTCCGGGCTCGGACTAGAAGCCGTTCGGGTTGCCGGCCGCGGCCGCGGCGCCGGTGCAGGCGGCGAGGTCCGAGTCGAAGTAGTACGTCCCCGCGTCGGCGCCGGTGGCGATGTCGGCGATGGTGAACACCGCGCCGCTCGCCGAGGTCGCCTCGAGGCAGACGACGTTGCCGCCGGCCTCGATGCTGGCCGTCACCTGGTTGGCGCCGGCGACGTTCCAGTCGAGGGTCGGCTCGATGGCCTCGAGGTCGGCGTCGGTGTCGGTGTAGGCCTGGTTGTCGACGTAGAACGTCTTCTCGGCCTGGAGGGCGTTGCGGAGGTTCGACTGCGCGGCCCGGTCCTGGGCCCGCTCCCGTGCGCCGAGGAACGTCGGGATGGCGATGGCGATCAGGATGGCGATGATCAGCACCACCACCATGAGCTCGATCAGGGTGAAGCCTCCGTCGTCCTCGCGACGCCGGCGGAGCCAGTCGGTCATTCCGGGTCTCCTTGGATGGTCCAATGGATGAGCGCGGCGTCGCAGGAGCGGCCGCCTCCTCCTATCGCCACGGAGCGTGGCGGACTTGAGGGGACGACCCGGGTCTCAGCCCCAGGACGACACGAAGTCGGCCGGCGCCGGCGGCGCGCACGTGCCGCCCACCTCGAAGGCCGCGTAGTAGCCGAGGCTGTCGGGCGCGTCCCTCAGCCAGAAGCACCGGCCGTCCGTCGACCGGTTGCCGAGCAGCAGGGTCTGGCCGGCGTCCTCCACGGCGAGGTACACGTCCTTCGGGTCGTTCCCGATGCCCGGCGGCAGCGCCATCCAGCCGAGCGCCGGCTCCACGTCGCGCATGAGGAGCGGGTCGGCCGTGTAGGCGAGGTCGATGTTGTAGTAGATGCGGGCGGCGGCGAGGCCGTTGCGCAGGTTGGACTGCGCCCGCCGGTCGTCGGCCCGCTCCCGCAGGGCGGTGAAGTTCGCCGTCGCCTGGGCGACGACGACCGCCATCACCGCCAGCACGACGAGCAGCTCGACGATGGTCAGCCCGGCATCCCCGCGGGCGGGCACGCCCGCGCGCGCGCCCACCCCCGGGCCGTCGCCGGGCGCACCACCTCGGCGCTGCGCTCGTCGCACGCCACCCCATCGACCGGTGCCGCCCACAGATGAGCGGCTACTTGATGAGGTTGATGATGTTGAACATCGGCAGGTAGAGGGCGACGACCATGGCGCCGACGGAGGCGCCCATCACCACGATCATCACCGGCTCGAGCAGCGACGTCAGCGAGTCGACGGTCGCCTCGACCTCCTGGTCGTAGAAGTCGCCGACCTTGTCGAGGAGGTCGTCGAGGGCGCCGGTCTCCTCCCCCACGGCCATCATCTGGGTGACCATCGGCGGGAACACCGGGTGCTCGGCGAGCGGCTTGGCCACCGCCTCGCCCCGCTTCACCGCCGTCTGCGTGTCCCGCACGCCCTTGGCCACCACCGCGTTGTTGACGGTCTCGGCCGTGATCTCGAGGGACTCCAGGATCGGCACGCCCGAGCGGAGCAGGACGGCCAGGGTGCGGGCGAAGCGGGTCAGCGCCGTCTTGCGCACGAGCTTGCCGAACACCGGCAGCCGGAGGGCGAGCGCGTCCCACCTGGCCCGGCCGGCCGGCGTGCGCAGCCACCGCCGCAGGGCCCAGATGCCGACCCCCTCCAGCACGAAGATCGGGACGGCGAACGTCTTCGCCACCGACGACACGCCGAGGAGGACGCGGGTGGGGACGGGCAGGGTGCCGCCGAGGTCGGCGTACAGGTCCTGGAACATCGGGACCACGAACAGCAGCATCGCCGTGAGGATGGTGACGACGAGGAAGAACACGGCCACCGGGTAGGTCATGGCCGAGCGCACCTTCTGGCGCAGGGCGACCTGCTTCTCGAGGTTCTCGGCCAGCTGGAGGAGGACGGCGTCGAGCACGCCGCCCGTCTCGCCGGCCCGCACCATGGCGACGTAGAGCCGGGAGAACGCCTTCGGGTGGCGGGCCATGGCCTGGGACAGCGACGACCCCCGCTCCACCTCCTGGCGGACCTCGTTGACGATCCCCGCCAGCACGGTGTTCTCGGTCTGCTCGCCGAGGATCGACAGGGCCCGCAGCAGGGTGAGGCCGGCGTTCACCATGGTGGCGAACTGGCGGCTGAACACGGCGACGTCCTTCAGCCGGACGCGGTTGCCGAGGCCGGGGACGTGGATCTCCTTCTGGAGCGTGCTCGTGTCCCGCCGGTCGATGGCGACGGGCGTGTAGCCCATCTGGCGCAGGCGGTTGACGACGAGCGCCGAGCTGTCGGCCTCCAGCTGGCCCTCGACCAGCTTCCCCTGGCGGTCCCTGACCTTGTAGGCGTAGGTGGTCGGCACGGCCCTCCTCGTCGCCTCAGCCGCCCTCGACCAGGCGGCGGAGGTCGTCGGCGTTGGCGCAGCGCTCGAGCGCGGTCGCCAGGTCGATGGTGCCGGCGTGGACCAGCGCGGCGAGGGCCTGGTCCATCGTCTGCATCCCGAACTTCCCGCCCACCTGCATGGCGGACGTGATCTGGAACGTCTTGCCCTCGCGGATCAGGTTGCGCACGGCCCCGTTCACGACCAGCACCTCGGCCGCCACCACCCGCCCGGTCCCGCTCGGGAGCGGCACCAGCTGCTGGGCGACCACGCCGCGCAGCGCGGACGCCAGCTGGACCCTGACCTGCTGCTGCTGGTGGGCCGGGAAGACGTCGATGACCCGGTCGATGGACTGGGCGGCGTCGAGGGTGTGGAGGGTGCCGAACACGAGGTGGCCGGTCTCGGCCGCCGTGATGGCGGTGGCGATCGTCTCGAGGTCCCGCATCTCGCCGACGAGGATCACGTCGGGGTCCTGGCGCAGGCAGTGCTTGAGGGCGGCGGCGAAGGACAGGGTGTCCTCCCCCACCTCCCGCTGGTTCACGATGGCCTGCTTGTGGTGGTGGAGGAACTCGATCGGGTCCTCCACCGTCATGATGTGGACGGGCTTGGTCTCGTTGACGATGTCGATCAGCGAGGCGAGCGTCGTCGACTTGCCCGACCCCGTCGGCCCGGTCACGAGGACGAGCCCGCGCGGCAGGTCGGCGAACCCGCGCACGGCCTCGGGCAGGCCGAGGTCCTCGAAGGGCACGACCTCGTAGGGGATGGTGCGGAGGACGGCGCCCACCGAGTCCCGCTGGAGGAACACGTTCACCCGGAACCGGCCCCGGCCGGGCACGGAGTAGGACAGGTCGAGCTCCCGCTCGGCCTCGAACTTGGCCCGCTGCTTGGGCGAGAGCACGCCGTAGACGAGCCGCCTGGTCTCCGACCCGTTCAGCACCGGGTACTCGGTCAGCCGCTTCAGCTCGCCGTGGACCCGCACCGACGGGTGGCAGCCGACGGTCAGGTGGAGGTCGGAGCCGCCGAGGTCGAGCACCCGCTGGAGGAGGTCGACGAGCACGAGCTCGCCGGGCATGGCCGCCATCCGGTCCAGGGCGTCGTCCTCGTCGGCGTCGCCGGCCGGCCCGTACATGGACCGGACGGCTCTGGCCAGCTCGTGGCGCACGGCGATGGCAGGGAGCACCGGGCGGCCGACGTCGGAGGCGACGGCCTCGACCAGCGGCCGGTCGCTCGGGTCCTCCATGGCGACGACCACCGAGTCGCCCCTGCGCTCGACGGCGACGGCCAGGTAGGCGCGGGCCAGGTCCTCGGGCACCAGCCGGTCGAGGTCGGGCGGGACCGACCGCTCGGCCAGGTCGACGAACTCGACGCCGATCTGGTCGGCCACCGCGGCGACGAGGTCCTTCTCGCTGACCAGCCCGCCGGTGACGAGCAGCCGGGACAGGTGGACGCCCTCGCGGGCCTCCCGGTCGAGCATGCCCTCGAGCGCGTCCCTGGAGAGGACCTTGCGGTCGACCAGGAAGTCGCCGAGGCGCCGGGAGGCGAGGAGCATCGGGAGGACTATCGGCCGCCGCCCCGAGGGGGATGAGCGGGCCGGGGGTCAGGCGATGACGCGGAGGATCTCGTCGAGGCTGGTGGTGCCGGCGGCGGCGGCGTGGAGGCCGGCCTGGCGGAGGGTCAGCATCCCCTGCGCGATCGCCAGCTTCTTCAGGTCGTTGGAGTGGGCGCCCTCGGCGATGAGGTGGCCGAGCTCCTCGCTCACGAGCATCACCTCGTGCACGGCGAAGCGGCCGTGGAAGCCGGTCCGCCCGCAGGCCGCGCACCCGACCGGCCGGTACAGCGTGGGCAGCGAGCCCCGCTCGGTGTCCCAGCCCACCCGCTCGAGCTCGGCCACCGTCGGCTGGTACGGCTCCCGGCACCGCTCGCACAGCCGCCGGGCCAGGCGCTGGGCGACGATGCAGTCGAGGGCGCTCGACACCAGGTACGGCTCCAGCCCCATCTCGACCAGCCGGGTCGGCGTCGACGCAGCGTCGTTGGTGTGCAGGGTGGTGAGCACGAGGTGGCCGGTGAGCGCCGCCTCCATGGCCGTCGTCGCCGTCTCCCGGTCGCGGATCTCCCCGACGAGCACGATGTCGGGGTCCGAGCGCAGGATCGACCGCAGGGCGGCGGCGAAGGTCATCCCCGCCTTGTTGTTGACCTGCACCTGGTTGATCCCGCCCAGCCGGTACTCGACCGGGTCCTCGACCGTGATGATGTTCTTCGACGGGTCGTTCAGGATGTTCAGGGTGGCGTAGAGGGTGGTCGACTTTCCCGAGCCCGTCGGCCCGGTGACGAGGATCGTGCCGTACGGCTTGGTGTAGGCCTGCTCGTAGCGGGCCATGGTCGTCGGCAGGAAGCCGAGGTCGTCGAGGCGCAGCAGGGCGTGGCTCTTGTCGAGGATCCGCAGCACGACCTTCTCGCCGTGCACGGTCGGAAGGGTTGCCACCCGCACGTCGACCTGGCGGCCGCCGACGTTGGCCGACACCCGCCCGTCCTGGGGGATGCGCCGCTCGGCGATGTTGATGTCCGCCATGATCTTCACCCGGGACACGAGCCCGGACTGGATCTGCTTGGGCGACCGCATGACCTCGTGGAGCACGCCGTCGATGCGGTAGCGGATGCGGACGTCGCGCTCCCCCGGCTCGATGTGGATGTCCGAGGCCCGGTCCTGCACGGCCTGGGCGATCAGCAGGTTGGCCAGCTTGACGATCGGCGCGTCCTCGGTGACCTCCCGGAGCTTGGCCAGGTCCTCCTCGTCATCGACCCCGTCCACGGCCATCGCCGTGGCGTCCATGACCTCGCTGTCGAGGCGGTGAGTGCGGTCGATGGCCGCCTCGATGCCGGCCCGGGTGGCGACCACCGGCTTGACGTCCGCGCCGGTGATCGAGCGGATGTCGTCGATGGCGACCACGTTCGACGGGTCGGCCATGGCGACGACCAGGCGGTCGCCCTCCCAGTAGATCGGCAGCGACTGGTAGCGCCTGGCCATGGCCTCGGGGACGAGGCCGGGGGCGCTCGGGTCGATCGTGACGTCGGCCAGGTCGACGTACTCGTAGCCGATCTGGGCGGCGAGGGTGGCGACGAGGTCGGCCTCGCTGATGGCGCCCTGCTCGATCAGCACCCGGCCGAGCGGGCGGTGGTGCCGCGCCTGCTCGGCCAGGGCCGCGTCGAGCTGCGCCTGGGTGACCAGGCCCCGTTCGAGGAGGAGGCGTCCGAGCTGTGTCTGTTCCGACATCCCTGGCTTCTCGTGTCAGTACGGGTCGCCCACGCCCGGACCCCCCTCCGGGGCCCGCCCCGCCCGTGCGTCAGGAGCGCACGGACGAGAGGAACTTCAGGAGGAGGCCCCGGTTGATGGGCTCCTCGGTCTCGCCCGCCACCTCGGCGAGGGCGGCCTCCCGCTCCTCGTCGGTCTCGGCCCTGGCCGCGGCGGCGACGGCGCGCGCCGCCTTCGGGCTGAGAGTGGCCAGCTGGCGGGCGACCTCGTCGGCCTCGTCGCCGGGGCGGCCGTCGGCCGCCGGGGAGCGGCCGAGCGTGCGCCGGGTCGGCCCGGGCGGGAACGCCCCGCTGCGGTCGCCGTCGGCCGGGGTGCCGCCGAAGGCCGGGCGCAGGGGCTCGGCGTCGGCCGGGCCCGGGCCCCCGAAGGCGGGACGGAACGGCTCGGCCTCGGCCGCGGCCGTGCCCGAGCCGCCGAACGCGGCGCGCAGCGGCTCGACATCGGCGCCGGCGGGCGGGCCGCCGAAGGCCGGTCGGTACGGGTCGCCGTCGCCCATCGGCGAGCCGCCGAAGGCGGGACGGGCCGGCTCGCCCTCGGCGGGGGCCAGCCCGAACGGCCGGTGCCCGTCGCCGTCGGCGGAGGCCAGCCCGAACGGGCGGTGGCCGTCGCCGTCGCTACCGCTGGCCAGCCCGAACGGGCGGTGGCCGTCGCCGTCGGCCGGGCCGGGGCCGGGGCCGCCGAAGGCCGGCCGGTACGGCTCGGGCTCGGCGGTGGTGGCGAAGGTCGCCGCCGCGAACTGCTCGGGCGCCGACGCCGCGGCATCGGCGGCGTGGTCGACGACCAGCGGCTCGTGCAGCAGCGGCTCGAACGCCCGCCGGCCGGCGTCGACCGGGTCCGACGCCCCGTCGGCGTCGTAGGCCGGGGCGGACAGCGGCTCGGGCGCGGCCGTCGGGAACGGGTCGGGCACGCGGGCCGGGGCCTGCGGGGTGTCGACGGTGGCGAGGCCCAGCTCGACCAGGTCCTTCACCTGCCGGGACACCGCCACCTCGCCCATGGACAGGCTCTCGCCCACCCGGCGCACGGCGTTGCCGCTGCCGACGGCGACGATGGCCCGCCAGCGCTCGGCGTCGACGACCACGTCCGGCCTCGGCAGGTCGGAGACGAGCATGACCCAGTGGTCGAGCGACGGCACGACGGCCTCGATGTCCCGCCACTCGGCCAGCTGCTGCTCGGCCTCGATCAGCAGCGGCTCGACGTCGCTGGCCGGCTCCGGGTACGGCGCCGCCTTGTCGGACTCGAAGGTGAACGAGCCGTCCCGGTACCGCAGGAGCTCGAACACGACGTCGACCGGGCCCTGCGACTTGGCGACGCCGGTCGCCTCGGTCGAGACGACCTGGCCGGCGTCGACCCAGACGCTGCCCGTCCCCCGCGACCCGCTGATCCGCAGGCGGCCGGTCTTCTTCGTCGAGGCCAGCAGCCGCAGCACATCGGGAAGGGCGAACGTATCGAGGGTGCCCTGAAGGGCCACGGTGACCTCCCGTTGCCGGTGAACGACACTCCATCGGCACCCCGGCCGGGAAAGTGAAGGCGCCGTCAGCCGCCCCGCCCGCCCCGGCCGGGCCGGCGGGCCGCGGCGACCACCCGGCCCGGCGCCCGCGGTCAGTCGCTCGGCCCGGCGCCGGCCGGCTGCGTTGGCGTCGCCGCCCGGCGGCCGGCAGGCTGCGTCGGGGTCGGCCGCCCGGCGGCCGGCAGGGTGCGTCGGGGTCGGCCGCCCGGCGGGCCGGCGTCGATCCGGCCCGGCGCCCGCGGTCACCGGCTCCGCTCGGCGCCGGCCGGCTGCGCCGGGGACAGCCCGCCCGGCGCTCCGGGCGGCGGCCGCAGCCGGGTCAGCCGCTGGGCGGGGCGGTGGTCGAGGTGGGGGCGGTGGACCCGGGGGCGGTCGTGGTGGTCGTGCCCGGCGCACCGCCTGCCGCCTCCTCGTCGATGACCTGGAGGATGGCGTCGGCGAGGCGGTCGCCGCCCGGCCGGCTCAGGTGGATGCCGTCCTGCTGGCGCATCAGCTCGGGCTCGCCGTCGGGGCCGGGGAGGTAGTCCGAGTAGCCACCGCCGGCGTCGGTGAACAGCGGCCAGCTGTCGAAGAAGTGCACCCAGGGCCGGCCGGCCGCCTCCTCCCGGTAGATCGTGTTCAGCCGGGCGATGCGCTCGGAGAACGACGACGAGCGCATGATCGGCTGGCCCACCCACACGACGAAGCGACCGTCGCCCTCCAGCAGGTCCATGGTCGCCGCCACCCGGCGCCGGTACTCGGCCTGCCACTCGGGCTCGCTCGACTCCCGGATCACCCCGTCGATGTTCAGGGGCTGGGCGTCGTTGGCCCCGAACATGATGACGATGACCTCGTAGTCCTGGGTGAGCACGTCGTTCGTCAGGTGGGCCGGCCAGTCGAAGAAGTCGGGCCGGGTCAGGCCGGTCGAGATCCGGTAGTCGTGGGTGGCCTCCACGTCGCCCCGCTCCTCGGCCAGCCGCAGGAACGACTCGCCGAACACCTGGGCCATCGAGTCGCCGCCCACCCACACCCGCAGCGGCTCGGCAGCGGTCGCCTGGCGGACCTTCGGCGGGGGCGGCGGCACCGTCGTCACCGGCGCGGCCGACTCGGCCGGCAGGGTGGTGTCCGTGTGGACCTCGGGCGGCGGGCCGGTCGGCCCGGACGGCTCCCGGCCGAGCGCGTCCTCCAGCCAGGCCCGGCCCCGGTCGAGGCGGGTGACGTCGGCGATGGCGTGCACCGGGCGCATGGCGCTGACCGCCACCGTCCGCCGCCAGCCGTAGGGCTGTTGCTGGGCCTTGGCCCACAGGGAGTCGGCGTTCAGGAGGGCGCCGAGCAGCAGGGCGACGAGGATGGCGACGAGCACGTGCCCGGCGGCCATGGGCCGGTCGCCCGAGGGCAGGTCGGGCTGGCGGCTGCGGCGCCGGCTCGTCGCCCCGACCGGGCCGGGGACGGGCGCGCCGTCGATGCCGGGGGCGGGCCTCGGCGGGTACGGGCGGCGGGGCGGGGCGGTGATGGCCATCAGAACTGGAAGTAGATGAACGGGGCGACGCCCTCGGGGCCGAGCGCGCCGACGAGGACGAGGCCGGCGGCGAGCGCCGCACCCTGGGCGACCGGCCCGAGCCGGCTGAACCCGGCCTGCACCCGGCCGACGGCCTCGGACGGCACGAACTGCGAGGCCAGCATGGCGACGATCGT
>DASWMK010000277.1 GCA_036399815.1 Acidimicrobiales bacterium | reverse complement strand
CTCGGCGACCCCGCGGTCACCGGCGCGGTCGTCGTGGCGAGCCCCGAGGAGATGCCGGTCAACGAGACGATCGAGCTGTCGGCTCGCATCGTGACGGAGACGAACGTCGACCTCGCCGCCGTCGTCGTCAACCGGGTGCTGCCGGAGCTGTTCGGGCGGGGCGAGGAGGAGGTGTTCGACCGCCTCCGCGAGCCGGAGGGCGTTGCCGCGCTCAGCCGGGCGGCCGGCGGGCCGGCCGGCCCGGTGCTCGACGCCGCCGACCTCGCCGTCACCCTCCGGCGCACGAGGGCGGGGCACCTCGCCCACCTGCGGGCCGGCCTGCCCCCCGACCTGCCGCTGCTCTACGTGCCCTACCTGTTCACGCGGGCCCACGGCGTGCGGGCCACGACCCAGGTGGCCGAGGCGCTCGGCGCGGAGCTCGGGTACTGATGGCCGAGCCGGCGAGGACGATCGAGCAGCTGCTGGCGGCCAAGGAGATCGTCATCAGCTGCGGGTCGGGCGGCGTGGGCAAGACGAGCACGGCGGCGGCGATGGCGGCGATGGCCGCCGTCCACCTCGGCGGCAAGGTCCTGGTGCTGACCGTCGACCCGGCCCGCCGCCTGGCCAACGCGCTCGGCATGGAGCGGTTCGGCAACACGGAGACGACCGTGCCGGCCGCCGCCTTCGAGCAGGCCGGCGTGGAGCCGCGGGGCGAGCTGTGGGCGGCCATGCTCGACACCAAGCGCTCGTGGGACGACCTGGTGAACCGGCACGCGCCGGACGTGGCCACCCGGGACGCCATCCTCGCCAACCCGCTCTACAAGAACATCACCGGCAAGTTCGTCCAGAGCCACGACTACATCGCCATGGAGCGGCTCTACGAGCTGCACTCGGCCGGCACCTACGACCTGATCGTGGTGGACACCCCGCCGACCCGCAACGCCATCGACTTCCTCGAGGCGCCGTCGCGGATGGCCGACTTCTTCAGCAGCCGGCTGCTGCGGTGGCTGACGGCGCCGGCCCGCTCGCGCGTCGTCAGCATGGCGTCGAAGCCCTTCTACAGCGTGGCCGACCGCGTCCTCGGCTCCCAGTTCCTCGCCGACATCGCCGAGTTCTTCCTGCTGTTCCAGACGATGTACGAGGGCTTCGTCGAGCGGGCCACGGCCGTCAGCCGCACGCTCGAGGACCGGCGCACGACGTTCGTGGTGGTGAGCACGCTCGAGGCCGCGCCGGTGCGGGAGGCCGAGTTCTTCATGGGCGCGCTGGCCGACCGCCACTTCCACCTCGGCGCGCTCGTCCTCAACAAGGTGCTGCCGCCCTACCTGCTCGACCGGGACGCCACCGTCGTCGCCCAGCGGCTGTCGGCCGAGCCGGCCTCGCTGGCCGGGGCGGTGGCCGGGGCCGGCGAGCCGGCCCAGGTCGAGCGGGTGCTGAAGGAGGTGGGGGAGAGCTTCCTGAACTTCCAGGTCGTGGCCACGAGGGAGGCCGAGCAGCGGGCGGAGCTGGCGGCCGCCCCCGAGGTCGTCGCCTCCGTCCCCTACTTCGAGGAGGACATCTACGACCTCCACGGGCTGCTGCGGATGGGCGAGCGGCTCTGGCGGTGACGGCGGCCCGGGGACTGGTCGCGGCCGGCGAGGCCAACGTGGCCGGCGCCGCCGCCGACGTGCTCGCCGCGGGCGGCAACGCCTTCGACGCCGCCGTGGCCGCCGGGTTCGCCTCGGCCGTGGCCGAGCCGTGCCTCACCAGCCTGGGCGGCGGCGGGTTCCTGCTCGCCTGCCCGGCGGCGGAGGACCCCGTCGTCGTCGACTTCTTCGTGGACACGCCCGGGCTCGGCCTCGTCGACCGCCCCGACCCGAACTTCGAGCCCGTGCTCGTCCGCTTCCCCGGCGTCGACCAGGAGTTCGTCGTCGGCCACGGCGCGGCGGCCGTGCCGGGGACCCTGGCCGGCCTGCTCCACGCCCACCGCCGCCTCGGCCGCCTGCCGCTCGACCGGGTGGTGGCGCCCGCCGTGGCGCTGGCCGAGCGGGGCGTGGTGGTCGACGAGTTCCAGGCCTACGCCGCCTCGCTGCTGACCCCGATCCTGACGAGGACGACCGGCGCCGCCGCCCTGTTCGCCCCGGCCGGCCGGCTGGTGGCCGCGGGCGAGACGTTCGTGAACCCCGACCTGGCCGCCTTCCTCGCCGCCCTGCCGGCGTCGGCGGCGTCGTTCTACGGGGGCGACCTGGCCGGGCGGATGGCGGCCGACATGGCCGCCTGCGGCGGGCTGCTCACCACCGACGACCTCGCCGCCTACCGGGTGGCCGAGCGGGCCCCGCTGGCCACCGACGTCGGCGACCACCGCCTCCTCGGCATCCCGCCCCCCTCGGACGGCGGCACCCGCGTCGGCGGGATGCTGGCGGCGGCGGCGGCCGCCCTGCCCGGCGGCG
>DASWMK010000276.1 GCA_036399815.1 Acidimicrobiales bacterium | reverse complement strand
AGCGCGGCGAGCAGGGCGACCGGGTCGTCGTCGCCGCCGGCCAGCACGGCGGCCGCCTCGGCGTGCAGCCCCAGGCCGTCGAGGGCGGAGGCCGCCTCGGCCGACCCGGCGACGAGGAGCAGCGAGCGGCGGTTGGCGGCGAACGCCTCGGCCAGGCGCTCGTCGGGCAGGTCGAGGCGCACCCCCCGGCCGGCGTGGGCGGCCCACCCGGCGGCCACCCGGTCGGCGGGCGGGAGGGAGGCCGGCCGGGCGCCGGCCCGGCCCGAGGCGGGCACGGCGACCCGCACGGTCGCCCGGTGGGGCACGGGCAGCACGAACGTCCCCGGCCCCTCGCCCCTGGCCGGCGGCCGGGCCAGCACGACCGCCACCCGGCCGTCGACGACGACCCGGTCCCCCTCGACCACGGCGCCGGCCCCGGCGACCGTGAACGCCACCGCCACCGGGGCGGCCGACCGGTTCTCCACCTCGACCACGACGGCCTCGTCGCCCGCCGCCCGCACCGCGTAGGCGCGGTGGACGGCGTCGCCGTGGGGGATGCGCATGGCCGTCTCGACCACGGGCGCGGCGTCCACCAGCCGCTGGCGCACGGCCGCCTCCCGGGCGGCGACGTGCCAGCGGTCCTCGGCCCCGACCGACCAGTCGAGCGACCAGCGGCCGGGGTCGGGGGTGACCCGGCCGCGGCCGTCCACGGCGGCCCGCCAGCCGGACCCGACGTTGCCGATCGTCGTGCGGCTCACCGCACCGGCGTCATGCCGTGCAGCTCCCGCTTCTGCTCCCGGCGCAGGAGCCCGCGGTAGGCGTCCTCGGCCGTCCTGCCCTCGTGGCACACGGCCACCACCTGCTCGGCGATCGGCATGTCGACCCCGTGCTCCCGGCCGAGCTCGAGCGCCACCCGGCAGGTCTTCACGCCCTCGGCGACCATCCGCATCTCGGAGGTGACCTCCTCGATGGTGCGGCCCCGGCCCAGCTGCTCGCCGACGTAGCGGTTGCGGCTCTGCGGGCTGATGCACGTGGCCACCAGGTCGCCCATGCCGGCCAGGCCGGAGAACGTGAGCGGGTCGCCGCCCATGGCGACGCCGAGCCGGGACAGCTCGGCCAGGCCCCTGGTGATGACCGCCGCCCTCGTGTTGTCGCCGGTGCCGAGGCCGTCGGCCATGCCCGAGGCGATCGCCATCACGTTCTTCAGCGCGCCGCCGATCTCGCAGCCGACCAGGTCGGGGTTCGTGTAGACCCGGAACAGGTCGGTGTGGAACACCCGCTGGAGCTCGTTGGCGACGGCCTCCTCGGGCATGCCGACCACGCTCGCCGCCGCGTGCCCGGCCATGATCTCCTTGGCCAGGTTGGGGCCGGTCAGCACGCCGACGGGGTGGCCGGGCAGCACCTCGCGCACGACCTCGCTCATCCGCCGCCTGGTGCCCTGCTCGAGGCCCTTGGTGAGGCTGACGACCGGCACCCAGGCCCTGACGTGCCCGGCCATCGCCTCGAGGGTCGACCGGAACCCGTGCGACGGCACGGCCATCACCAGCACGTCCGCCTCCCGCACGGCCTCCTCCAGGTCGGCCGTGGCCCGCAGCGACGGGGGGAGCGGGTGGTCGGGGAGGTAGGCGCGGTTGACGTGGTCCCGGTCGATCTCCTCGGCCAGGTCGGGGCGGCGGGCCCACAGCACGGTCGGGGCGTTGCCGCAGGCGAGGCTGGCGACCGTCGTCCCCCAGGAACCGGCGCCGATCACCGCCACCCGGATCGTCATGGTCGGGACACTAGGCGGCGGCGGGCGGGCCTAGGCTCGCCGCGAATGGCCGACGCCGACCGTCGCCTCGCCGTCCTCGTCCCCGTGAAGCGCTTCGGGGCGGCGAAGCTGCGCCTCGCGCCGGCCCTCGACGCCGGGGAGCGGGAGGCGCTGGCCCGGTCGATGGCGTCGACGGTGGTGGCGGCGGCCGCCCCGCTGCCCGTGTGGGTGGTGTGCGACGACCCCGACGTGGCCGCCTGGGCCACCGGGGCCGGGGCCGGGGTGCTGTGGAAGCCGGGCCGGGGGCTGAACGGGGCCGTGAACGAGGGCGTGGCCGACCTGGCCGGCGCGGGCGTGGCCGCCGTGATCGTGGCCCACGCCGACCTCCCCCTCGCCACCGACCTCGGCTGGGTCGGCCGCTTCGAGGGCGTCACGCTCGTGCCCGACCGCCGCGACGACGGCACCAACGTGGCCTGCGTCCCGGCCGGCTCGGGGTTCACGTTCGCCTACGGGCCGGGCTCGTTCCGCCGCCACGCGGCCGAGGCCGAGCGGGTCGGCCTGCCCCTCCGCGTGTGCCGGGAGCGGCGGCTCGGCTGGGACGTCGACCTGCCCGGCGACCTCGCCCTCCCCGGCGACCTGCCGGTCACCGCCGCGGGCCGCCCGTGCACCTGAACCTCCCCGTGCCGGCGGCCGCGCTGGCCGTCGGCGCCCATCCCGACGACATCGAGTTCGGCTGCGGCGGCACCCTCGCCAAGTGGTCGGCGGCCGGCTGCGTCGTGTCCCACGTGATCTGCACCGACGGGTCCAAGGGCACGTGGGACCCGGACGCCGACGTCGCCCGCCTGGTGGCCACCCGCCAGGACGAGGCCAGGGCCGCGGCCGCCGCCCTCGGCAGCACCGGCGAGGTCGTGTTCCTCGGCTGGCCGGACGGCGAGCTCGAGGCCGGGCTGCGCCAGCGCTGGGAGGTGGCGTACTGGATCCGCCGGTGCCGGCCCGAGGTGGTGCTCGGGCACGACCCGTGGCGCCGCTACCGCCTCCACCCCGACCACCGCAACGCCGGCTTCCTCGCGTGCGACGGGCTCGTCGCCGCCCGCGACCCGCACTTCTTCCCGGAGCAGGGCGAGCCGCCGCACCGGCCCGAGGCGCTGCTGCTGTGGGAGGCGGACGAGCCCGACCACGTGGAGGACGTGACCGGCTCGCTCGGCCGCAAGCTCGCCGCGCTGGAGGCCCACCGCAGCCAGTTCGAGTCGACCATGCGCATCGACGACCCGGCCGCCGCCGAGCAGGTCGACGCCTTCCGCCGCCGGGTCGGGGACCGGCTGGCGGCGGCCGGCCGCCCGGCCGGGGTCGCCTACGGCGAGGCGTTCAAGCTCATGGGCGGCTCGGGCTCGACGTACCTCTGACCCCGCGCCGGCCTCAGCGCCCGGGCCGCGGCGGCCGGCCGGGGCCGGTCGGCGGGCCGGCGAAGGCCTGGGCGATGCCGAGCCACTCCGCGGCGAGCGGGCCGTCGGCGACGAGCGCGGTGTCGGCCGGGTGGCGGCGCTGGGTGACGACGAGGCAGAAGTCGAGCGCCGTCCCCCGCACGGCGTCGGCGCCGCCCTCGCCCCACCGCCACACGTCGCCGCCCGGCCCCGTGAGCTCGACGAGCACGGGCGCGTCGGGCACGGGCAGGCCCCGCACCCGGTAGCTCCAGCCCCGCGTCCGCACGCCGAGGTCGGCGACGTGGCGCAGGCGGTCGGTGGCCGGGCGGTCGGCGCCGAGCGCGTCGACCACGTCCTGGCCGTGCGCCCAGGTCTCCATCAACCGGGCGGTGACGAACGACGCCGGGCCCATGGGCGGCCCGTACCACGGGATCCGGGCCGACGGGTCGACGCCGGCCAGCGCGTCGAGCAGCTCGGCCCTGCCCTCCCGCCACAGGCCGAGCAGGCCGGCACCCGCCATCGACCGCCCGGTGGCGAGGATCGACGCCTCGGCCGCGGCCGGGTCGGCGAACAGCTCGGCGGCGCCGGCCGCGAACGCCTCGGGGTCGCGCACGGCCTGCGCCGCGGCCCGGTCGAACCAGGCGAGGTGGAACAGCTGGTCCCGCACCGCCCACCCCTCGGCCGGCGTCGGCGTGCCCCACCCGTCCTCGTCGAGCGGGGCGACGACCGTGTCGAGGGCCTCGTGCTCGGCGGCCAGGTCGGACCGCAGGCGGTCGAGGTCGCTCACGCGGCCCAGCATGCCGCGCCGCTCGGGGCGTTCGGCGCCCGGGGGGCCGGCGCCGTCGTACGATGCGGGCGGGAGGAGCGTCGGCAGGGGAGGGGAGCTGCCATGGCCGACGACGGGAGCAGGTTCCGCTACCTGGGCACGGGTGCGGCGCTGGCGATGGAGGTGACCGGGCCGACGGTCGAGAGCTGCCTGGCCCGGGCCGTCGAGGGGCTCGGCAACGCGGTGGCGATCGTCCATCCGTCGGTCGCCTGCCGGACCGTGGCCGTCGCCGTCCACGCGCCCGGCCGGTCGCCGGCCGCGCTGCTGCGGGCCGTGCTGGAGGCGGCCGCCGACCGCCTGGCCAACCACGGCGAGGTTCCGCTCGCCCTCGACGGCGTCGTGCGCGACGGCGCCACCGTCCGCGCCCGGCTCGAGGTGGCGCCGCTGTCCGCCGCCCGGCCGCCGTCGCCGGCCAGGGCGCCGACCTGGCACGGGGTCGACCTGCACCGCAACGGCCAGGGCTGGCACGGCGTGGTCGTCGCCGACCTGTAGACGCGGCGAGGGGCCCGCTCGGGGCCCCTCGCCGGAAACGTCGGGTGGTCGGGCGGCTCAGCGCTTCTTCGCCGCCGTCGCCTTCTTGGTCGTGGCCTTGGACGCCTTGGCGGTGCCGCCCGCGGCCTTCTTGGTCGTGGTCTTCTTCGCCGCCGTCGCCTTCTTGGCCGACTTCTTGGCGTTCATCTCCTGGCGCAGCGTGGAGCTTGGGCTGAACTTGACGGCGGTCGACGCCGCGATCTTCACGGGCTCGCCAGTGCGCGGGTTGCGCCCGGTGCGGGCGCTGCGCTTGACGGCGGTGAAGGT
>DASWMK010000275.1 GCA_036399815.1 Acidimicrobiales bacterium | reverse complement strand
CCGCCCTGGCCTCGGCGACCAGGCGCAGGCGGGCGGCGGTCGCCTCGTCGACCTCGCCGACCGGTCCGGGACGGTCGCCGGCGGGCACCGTCAGCCCGACCAGGCGGAGCTCGCCGTCCTCGTCGGCCACCCGCACGACGGCCCCGACGACGGCCAGCTCCTCGCCGGAGCGGGCCCGCGTGCGCCGGCGCACGACGCTGACGTGCCCCTCGGCCGCCCTGGCCGTGCTGCGCCGGGCGACCTCCTCCTCGTCGGCCACGCCGAGCAGGGCTATCACGCTGCGGCCCCTGGCCTCGTCGGCGGTGTGGCCGTAGCACCGGGTGGCCGTCTGGCCCCAGCGGACGACGACGCCGGACGCGTCGGTCACGACGGCGGCGGCGTCCGGGGCCGACAGCAGATCGGCCCACGCGGCAGCGCTGGGCAGCTCGGCCATGGCGACCCGCAGCCTAGGTGGTGCGCCCCGCCCGCCGCGCCAGTGCGAGGCCGCCCGGTCACGATCGGCGCGCACCCGCGCGGCCGGTCGGAGCGCGGCCGGGAGCGAGCCGGGCGCGGTCGGCGCCGCCGGTTCGGTGCGGTCCGGCGGGCGACGCTGGCGCGCCGCGGCCGGGGGGTTCGCGCGCCGCCCGGTCAACCGGGTCGGCCGGCGACTCGGACGACGGGCGAGGGCGCCGCGCCGAGCGGCCGACCCCGCCGGTCAGCCGGGCCGGCGTGCCGCCCGGGCGAGGGTGGCGAGGTAGCGGCGGTGCGCGAGGCCCTGGAACCGGCGGACCAGCGGGGCGAGCGCCCTGGCCAGGGGCGGCCCGGGCTCGGCGTCGACCCGGACGGTGGCCGTCACCGTCCCGTCCGGCCGGCGCTCGACCACGATCCCCTGCTCGCCCCGCTCCGGATGGCCGGGGAGCGTCCCGTAGGCGAACGCGAACCGGTCGGGCTCGTCCACCACGGCGACCACCCGGACGGGGATGCCCATGGCGACCGGGGCCGGCGGCAGCACGAGCACGGCCGTCTCGCCCTCGACGACCGGCGCCCGCCGCGGGTGGACGCGACAGCCGATCCCCCGCTGCGGTGCCCACGTCCTGGCGGCCTCGACGGCGGCCCGGAACGCCTGGTCGCCCCGGCCCAGCTCGCGGGTGCCGGCCCGGGCTCGCCGGGGGTTCGGCGTCGGGTCGTGCGTGCTGCCGATGTGGTCGTAGGTGAGGTCGGCGGCCCTGGCCGCCTCGAGGGCGGCGTCGAGGGCGGCCCGGGTGGTCGGCAGGACGAGGACCCCGCCGACCCGCACGGCGCCGACGCCGACGACTACCGCCGCCTGGCGTCGCCGCGGTGGGACAGCATCCCGACCCGCTCGCCGATCACGATCAGCACGACCGCGGCGGCGATGGCGATCACCGAGCCGAGGAAGTTCAGCTCGAAGACGTCACCGGTCCCGATGGCGTTGGCCACGACCCCGCCGACGACCGACCCGATGAGCCCGAGCAGCAGCGTCATCCAGATGCTGAGGTGCTGGCGGCCAGGGACGAGCAGCCGGGCGAGGACGCCGACGACGAGGCCGAAGACGATGAACCCGATCATGGTCTGCTCCCCGGGACGGTGGACGTGGACGGCGCCGACGATCTACCCAGGCGGACCGTTCGCCAAGACGAGCCCGGCTCCCGCCGGCGCCGGCGGGTCGCCGGGGACGGTTCGGCGCCCGGCCGCCCCGTCCCCGCACCACCGCGATGCGCCGCCCGCCGCAGCGGGCCGCCGAGCGCTCAGCTGCAGCCGCTGGTCGTCCCGCAGCTCGGGCAGGCGTGGCAGCTCCCGGCCCGGATCATCTGGACGCCGCACTGGTAGCAGTAGGGCGCGTCGCTCGGCGCCGCCGTCGCGTCCCGCACGTCGACCCGGTCGTCGACGAGGTCGAGCAAGGTCGAGGCCGACTCGATCGAGGGCGGGTCGGCGACCACGTCGTGGCCCTGGACGGTCTCGATGACGGTCTCCTCGACCCCGGGCAGGGTCGGCTGGATGCGCTCGTCGACGGTGAGGATGTTGAGCTCGGCCCGCTCCTCCTTCGTCAGGTACTCGACGGCGAGGCGGCGGAAGATGTAGTCGACGAGGCTCGAGGCGAAGCGGATGTCCGGGTCGTCGGTCATGCCGGCCGGCTCGAAGCGCATGTTCGTGAACGCCTCGACGAAGGCCCGCAGCGGCACCCCCCACTGGAGGCCGTGGCTGACGGAGATGGCGAAGGCGTCCATGATCCCGGCCAGGGTCGACCCCTGCTTCGACACCTTCATGAAGATCTCGCCCGGCCGCCCGTCCTCGTACTCCCCGACCGTCACGAACCCCTTGCAGTCCGCCACCCGGAAGGCGATCGTGCGCGACCGCCGCGACCGGGGCAGCTTCTCCCGCCGGGGCGACGCCACGACCCGCTCGACCACGCGCTCCACCACGCGGGTGGCCTCGGCGGCCGGCTCCTTCGCCGCCTCCTTCTTGGAGGACAGCGGCTGGGCCACCTTGCAGTTGTCGCGGTAGATGGCGACGGCCTTGAGGCCGAGCTTCCAGGCCTCGAGGTGCAGCCGCTCGACCTCCTCGACGGTGACCGACTCGGGCATGTTGACGGTCTTCGAGATGGCCCCGCTGATGAAGGGCTGGACCGCCCCCATCATCTGGACGTGCCCGCGGTAGTGGATGGCGTTGTCGCCCATCGAGCAGGCGAACACGGGCACGTGCTCGGCGGCGAGGTGCGGCGCGCCGGCCACGGTGCCGTGCTCGTCCACGTGGGCGACGATCTCCTCGATCTGCGACTCCGCGTAGCCGAGGCGGCGCAGCGCCCGCGGGATCGTCTGGTTGACGATCGTCATCGTCCCTCCGCCGACCAGCTTCTTCATCTTCACGAGGCCGAGGTCGGGCTCGATGCCGGTCGTGTCGCAGTCCATCATCAGGCCGATCGTGCCGGTGGGGGCGAGCACGGTCGCCTGCGAGTTGCGGACGCCGAACTCGTCGGCCAGCTCGCACGCCTCGTCCCAGGCCTGCTGGGCGGCGCCGAGCAGCTCGGCGGGCACCAGCTCCTCGTCGACCCCGGCCACCGCCTCCCGGTGCTGGCCGAGGACGCGCAGGAGGTGCTCGCGGTTCTCGGCGAAGCCGGCGAACGGGCCCATGCGGGCGGCCGTGCGAGCCGAGACGGCGTAGGCGTGGCCGGTCATGAGCGCGGTGATCGACGCCGCCCACGCCCGCCCGGCCGCCGAGTCGTAGGGCAGCCCGAGGGCCATGAGGAGGGCGCCGAGGTTGGCGTAGCCGAGGCCCAGCTGGCGGAACTGCCGGGACGTCTCGGCGATGCGCTCGGTGGGGTAGTCGGCGAAGCCGACGAGGATCTCCTGCGCGGTGAACACGACCTCGACGGCGGCGGTGAACCCGTCGACGTCGAAGCGGCCGTCCTCGTCGAGGAACGCCAGCAGGTTCAGCGAGGCCAGGTTGCACGCCGAGTTGTCGAGGTGCATGTACTCGCTGCACGGGTTCGAGGCATTGATGCGACCGGTCGCCGCCGCCGTGTGCCAGCGGTTGATCGTCGTGTCGAACTGGAGGCCGGGGTCGGCGCACTGCCAGGCGGCCTCGGCGACCTGGCGGAACAGGTCCCGCGCCGGCAGCCGGCGCAGCACCTCGCCGGTCGTGACCGCCCGCAGCTCCCAGTCGTCGCCCCGCTCGACGGCCTGCATGAACTCGTCGGTGACCCTGACCGAGTTGTTGGCGTTCTGGTACTGGATCGAATGGCTGTCCCGGCCGTCGAGGTCCATGTCGAACCCGGCCTCGCGGAGCGCCCTCGCCTTCTGCTCCTCGCGGGCCTTGCACCAGATGAACTCCTCGACGTCGGGATGGTCGACGTCGAGGATCACCATCTTCGCGGCGCGCCGGGTCTTGCCGCCGGACTTGATGGTGCCCGCCGAGGCGTCGGCGCCCCGCATGAAGCTGACCGGCCCGCTCGCCGTGCCGCCGCCCTTCAGCGGCTCGAACGACGAGCGGATGCGGCTCAGGTTGATGCCCGAGCCCGAGCCGCCCTTGAAGATGTTCCCCTCCTCGACGTACCAGTTGAGGATGGAGTCCATCGTGTCGTCGACGGCGAGGATGAAGCAGGCCGACGCCTGCTGGGGCACGCCGGCGACGCCGATGTTGAACCACACCGGCGAGTTGAAGGCGGCCTTCTGGGTGACCACGAGGTGCTTCAGCTCGGCCCGGAAGACCTCGGCCTCGCGGTCGTCGACGAAGTAGCCGCCGCGCCGGCCCCAGTCGGTGATCGTGTCGACGACCCGGTCGACCACCTCGCGCAAGGACGACTCCCGCTCCGGCGTGCCGAGCGTGCCCCTGAAGTACTTCTGGGCGACGATGTTGGTGGCGTTCTGCGACCACGAGACGGGGAACTCGACGTCGCGCTGCTCGAAGGCGACCTTGCCGTCCCGGTAGTTCGTGATCCGGGCGTCGCGCCGCTCCCACAGCACCTCGTCGTAGGGGTCGACCCCGTCGGTCGTGAAGAAGCGGCGGATGCCGATGCCGGTCTGCTCGGGGGCCAGCGCCATGTCGCGCACTCCTTCTCCGGGGCTGGGTCGCCGAGTGCGACACCAGATGTAGTGGCCGTACCGGGTTCCAACACCCGGGGACCACAAGATGTGCCCGAAATTACAGCACCGTAACTACAGCCGTGTCAATGCGGAGCGCAGCGCGAAGGCGCAGGTCAAGGGGGTGCTCGCGAAGGTTCCCGTGTGTGCTCGTGCTCACGAGCGGCTCCCTCCCCCCAAGGTCTCCCCCGGCCACACCACCGGGCGAGCCCACCGTTCCACACCCCCGCGCTGCGCTCCTCTGGTCGGCGACGACCCTACGAAGGCCGCGCTGTGGAACGAAAGGGGAACATCGTGTGGATCTCCGGTGGACGGCTGGTGGACGACGGCTCGCGCCACCACGCCGGGGACGGGGGTTCGCGGACCGCGCGCGTCGGGTACCGGTGTGCCGTGCTCTACACCCTCTTGATCATCCTCGTCGTCGTCGCGATCGTGGTCCTCGTCATGCGGGGCGCCGGGCGGCGCCGCCTCTAGCCCTCGGGCTGCGGCGGGCGCCGGCCGGGCTACCGTCCGCCGGTGCGACGCCTGTTCCCGGCCGGCGACCCCTCCCCCGTCGACCTCGACGCCGCCTACGGCGAGGCGGCCACCCGGTGGCCGGTGCCCGACCGGCCGTGGGTGCTCGCCAACATGGTGTCGAGCATCGACGGGGCGACCGCCGTCACGGGCGTGTCCGGCCCGCTCGGCGGCACCGCCGACCGGGCCGTGTTCGCCGCCGTCCGGACGGTGCCCGACGTGATCGTCGTCGGCGCCGGCACCGTGCGGGCCGAGCGCTACGGGCCGCCGCGGTCGACCGACGAGCGGCGGCGCCGTCGCGCCGCCCGGGGCCAGCACCCCGTCCCCCGGATGGCGATCGTGTCGGCCGGGCTCGACCTCGACGTGACGACGCCGCTGTTCACCGAGGCCGAGCAGCGCCCGCTCCTCCTCACCACGGCCGCCGCCGACCCGGCCGCCGTGGCCCGAGCCGAGGAGGTCGCCGACGTCGCCGTGGCCGGGGACGACCTGGTCACCGCGGCCGGCGCCCTCGCCGAGCTGTGGGCGCGGGGGGCGCGGACCGTGCTGTGCGAGGGCGGTCCCACCCTCCTCGGCGTGTTCGTCGCCGCCGGCCTGCTCGACGAGCTGTGCCTGACGTACGCGCCGCTGCTGGTGGCCGGGGCGTCGGCGAGGATCGCGGCCGGGCCCTCCCCCGCCGCGCCGATCGGGATGCTCCTCGCCCACGTCCTCGAGGAGGACGGCACCCTGTTCCTCCGCTACGTCCGCCCCGCCTGACGCCGGGCCGCCCGGTCCGGCGGTGGCGAACGGGGCGGCGCTCGGCGCTCGCCGACGTCGAGCGGCCTCCCGGGCGGGGCACCGGCGAGGTCCGCGGCACGCCGCCCGGAGCGCCGGTCCCGCCCTCGCCCGTCGGTGCCCGGCGCTCCCGGCCCCGGTGCCCGGCCACGCGGGCGTCACCCCGCCTTCGTTCGGCGCGTCTCGCGGTCGCCGGCCGTTCCACTCTCGCCGACGTACGGCGCGTCGCGCCGCCGCCGGCGCCTTCCGCCCTCGCCGACGTACGCCACGCCGCCCGGTGCAGCCCTGTCCACGCCCGCCGTGCGGTCGTGCGGAGCCGCCGGGTCCGGCCTACCCCGGCACCCCGGGGCTGGCGGACGGCGGACGCCCGGCGCACGCCGGCGGCCGGGCCAGGCGACCGGTCAGTGGCGCTTCGGCTCGGTCGCCTTGGTGAGGAGCACGAGCTCGCGCTCGAAGTCCTCGACGCCCTCGAAGCCCTTGTAGACGCTGGCGAAGCGCATGTAGGCGACCGGGTCGACGGCGCGGAGCCGCTCGAGGACGCGGAGCCCGATCTGCTCGCTCGGCACGTCGCCGACCCCGTCGAGGCGCAGTCCTTCCTCGATCTCGGCGGCGATGTCCTCCATCTGCTCGCTCGTCACCGGCCGAGACTTCGCCGCCGCGGCGATGCCCTCGACGATCTTGCGGCGGTCGAACGGAACCCGCTGGCCCGAGCGCTTGACGACGAGCAGGGGCACCTCTTCGAGCCGCTCGAACGTCGTGAACCGGCGACCGCAGGTGAGGCACTCCCGGCGACGGCGGATGGCGGACCCGTCGTCGGCCTGGCGGGAGTCGACCACCCGATCGTCGACACTGGCGCACCGAGGGCACCGCACGCCGCCGACGCTACCGCCCACCGCGGCGCACCGGCCTCGCGCGGACGCCGTGGCTCAGGGCACGACGAGCACGTCGCCGCGTTGGACGGAGGTGCCGCCGTTGGCGGCGACGAGCTGGTCGACGAGCGCGCGGACGTCGCCGCTCGGCTGGGCCCGCCTGGCCACCGACCAGATGGAGTCGCCCGGCTGGACCACGTACCTGGCCGCGGGGTCGGCGGCCGATGACGCCGCGCCGGCCGGGGTGGGCGCGGGCGAGCCCGCCAGCGCCGCCGTCAGCACGGCGGACAGGCCGGCGACGAGCACGAACAGCACGGCCAGCGCGGCGACGCGGCGCCGGCGGTACACCGAGGGGTGGAGCCGACGGTGACGGGAACGGGGGTCGGCGCCGCCGATGACCAGGCGCAGCTGGGGGCGGGGCGCCTCGGGAGCGTCGATGCGGGGCTGGGCGGCGGAGCGGGTGATCGCGGCCATGGGGCGATTCTCCTCAGGGGGTGTGACACTTATGGCCGCCGGTCGGGCGCTCCCGGGCCCGGCCGATGGCCAAACGGGTGTTCGTCTGCCGTGCAGCAGACCACGTACGCGTGTTCGTGTCAACCCCGGATGCGAACGGGTGTTTGCCCCGCCTCGCTCACCGTGCTACCTTGCGCCAAACGCATGTTCGACCAGGAGGCACCGATGCCCGACGGCTCCCTCACCTCCCGTCAGCGGGAGATCCTCGACGTCATCGAGCGCCACCTGCGAGCGCGCGGCTACCCGCCCTCGGTCAGGGAGATCGGCGAGTCGGTGGGGCTCACCTCCCCGTCGACGGTCCACGCCCACCTGGCCACGCTCCAGCGCCTGGGCTACCTCCGGCGGGACCCGACCAAGCCGCGCGCCATCGAGGTCCGCTACGACGCCGCCTCCGGCGCCGCGGTGGAGCGCCGGCCGATGCGGCACGTCCCCCTCGTCGGCGACGTCGCCGCCGGGACCAACGTCCTCGCCCAGGAGAACGTCGAGGAGCTGGTGCCGCTCCCGGCCGACTTCACCGGTGAGGGCGACCTGTTCATGCTCCGGGTGAGGGGCGACTCGATGGTCGAGGCCGGCATCGTGGACGGCGACTTCGTGGTCGCCCGCGTCCAGGAGACCGCCGACAAGGGCGACGTCGTCGTGGCCGGCATCCCCGGCGAGGAGGCGACGGTGAAGACCTTCGACCGTCGCGGGGGCCAGGTCGTCCTCGTGCCCCACAACCCTCGCCTGGAGCCGATGGCCTTCGACCCCGGCGACGTGACGATCTACGGGCGGGTGGTCACCGTGCTGCGCAAGCTGTAGCGGGGCGGCGGCGCCGACGGGCCGGTCAGGCGGCGAGCTTGGCGAGCGCCTCGCCGTAGCGCTCGTGCTCGCGCGGCGTGCCGAGCGTGTCGGTCCCGAACACGTCGACGACCCGCCCGTCCCGGTCCACGACGAAGGTCGCCCGGTTGGCGCAGCCGAGCGCCTCGTTGAACACGCCGTAGGCGCGGGCGACGGCGCCGTGCGGCCAGAAGTCGGACAGCACCGGGAACTGGTAGCCCTGCTCCTCGGCCCACTTCCGCTGCGACGGCCCCGGGTCGCACGACACGGCGAGGACCTGCACGCCGGCCGACTCGAACGGCGCGAAGTCGTCCCGCAGCTGGCACAGCTCGCCCTGGCACACCCTGGTGAAGGTGAACGGATAGAAGACCACGACGACGGGGCGATCGCCCCGGAACGACGACAGGCGAACCGGGCCACCAGCGGTGCTCGGCAGCTCGAAGTCCGGAGCCTCCTGACCGACCTCGATCATCGACGTCCTCCTCGTCCGTCCCTGGGCAACGACGGGGAGTGTACGGGCGGTGTTGCGGCCCCCGGTCACTGACCGCGTCGGCGGCGGTGCGCTACGGGCCGCGGTGGAGCAGGTCGGCGAGGGCGGAGTGGACGCGGTCGAGGTCGGCTCGGTCCACCCGCTCGTCGACGTGGTGGGCGAGCGTGGGGTCGCCCGGGCCGAAGTTCGCCGCCGGCACGCCGGCCGCGGCGAAGCGGGCGACGTCGGTCCAGCCGAGCTTGGCCCGCACCTCGAGGTCGTTGCGCTGCACGAGCGCGGCGAGCACCGGGTGGCGGTGGGACGGCGCGGCGGCGGGCGCCATGTCGACGAGCTCGACGGTATCGCCCTCTTCGAGGAACGGCGCCACGACCGAGCGGACGTGGGCCTCGGCCTCCTCCGGCGTGCGGTCCGGCGCAAACCGGTGGTTGAGCACGAGCGTCGCCCGGTCGGGGACGACGTTGCCGGCCACGCCGCCCTCGACGCCGACGGCCTGGAGCGCCTCCCGGAAGCGGCAGCCGTCGAGCTCGGGCTGGCGGGCGTCGTACGCGTCGAGCGCGGTGAGCAGGCCACCGAGGCGGTGTACGGCGTTGCGCCCCATCCACGGGCGGGCCGTGTGCGCCCGCTCGCCCCGCAGGGTCACCTGGAGGCGAAGGGTGCCCTGGCACCCCGCCTCGATGGCGGCGCCGGTCGGCTCGCCGAGCAGGGCGGCGTCGCCGGCCACGAGGTCGGGGCGGTCCCGCAGCAGGTGGCCGAGGCCGTTGTGCTCGGACTCGATCTCCTCGCCGGCGTAGAACACGTAGGTGACGTCGACGGCCGGTTCGGCGACGGTCGTGGCGAGGTGCAGCAGGACCGCCACCCCGCCCTTCATGTCGCACGACCCCAGCCCCCAGAGGGTGTCGCCGTCCAGGCGGGCCCGCCCGTTGCCGTTCTCGGGAACCGTGTCGGTGTGGCCCGCGAGGACGAGCCGGTAGCGGCGGCCCAGCGTCGTCCGCGCGACGAGGTTGTCGCCGTGGCGGTCGACGGTGAGCCAGGGCGACGACCGGAGGGCGGCTTCGAGGTGGTCGGTGACGGCCCGCTCGTTCCGGCTGACCGACGGGATGTCGACGAGCGACGCCGTGAGGGCGAGGAGGTCGGTGCCGTCGGCAGGGCCGGGTGCGGCAGCGGACGACGACGCCGGCGACGAGGACGCCGCGGCCGGCGACGGAGCGGTCACGAGACCGACACCTCGTGGGTCCGGAGGATGTCGTTCAGGCGGGCCTTGTCGTGGCGCTCGCCCTCGGTGAGCCGCCGAAGCACGAGCACGCACGGCAGGCCGAACTCGCCGCCCGGGAACTGGCGCCGCCGCGACGCCTGGATGCCGACGGACCACGGCGGCACGACGCCCCGACCGAGCTCGTCGCCGGTCTCCGCGTCGATCACCGGGATCGACGGGTTGAGGATCACGCCCTCGCCGAGCACGCTGCCCCGCCCGACCCGGGCGCCCTGGGTGATCATCGACCGGCTCCCGATCATCACCTCGTCCTCGATGACGACCGGTGCGGCCTGCGGCGGCTCGAGCACCCCGCCGATGCCGACCCCGCCGGAGAGGTGGACGTCGGCGCCGATCTGGGCGCACGAGCCGACCGTCGCCCACGTGTCGACCATCGTGCGGGCGCCGACCCGGGCCCCGATGTTCACATAGCTCGGCATCAGCACGACGCCCCGGTCGAGGAACGCCCCGAAGCGGGCCGACGCACCTGGGACGACGCGGACGCCGAGGCGCTCGAAGCCGCCCTTCAGCGGGATCTTGTCGGCGTACTCGAAGGGGCCGATCGTCGTCGTGTCCATCCGGGCGAGGCGGAATAGCAGCAGGATCGCCTCCTTCAGCCACTGGTGGACGACGACCTCGCCGTCGACGATCTCGGCCACCCTCGCCTCGCCCGTGTCGAGCAGGGTGACGGCGTCGAGCACGGCACGGCGGGCGTCGGCGTCGTCGGGGTCGACCTCGGCCCGCCGCTCCCACAGCTCCTCGATGGTGGCGCGCAGGTCGGCCATGCCGCGCAGGCTAGTGGCCGACCCGGCGACGGCCGCCCGGCACCGAGCCCGGCGAGACGGCGGCCACCGGGGGCGGCGGCCGGGCGTCGGCGACACGACGACTGCGGCGGCGACGGGGCGGCGCGTCGGCGTATCCGACGAGGGGCGTCGGCGACCGGTCGCGCC
Source organism: Acidimicrobiales bacterium (assembly GCA_036399815.1). NCBI lineage: Bacteria > Bacillati > Actinomycetota > Acidimicrobiia > Acidimicrobiales > Acidimicrobiales bacterium. The sequence continues at coordinate 2,084 of DASWMK010000275.1, read as the reverse complement.
GGGCGTCGGCGACGCGGCGACGCCGCGACGGGCGAACGGCCGACCGGCGGGCCGCCCCTGGTCACGGCCCCGGTGGACGATCGTCGTCGCCCCGGTCCACGTACGCGATGGCCTCGATCTCGACCAGCATCTCGGGCTCGGCCAGCAGGGCCTGGACGGTCGTGCGGGCTGGCGGGTCGGTCGGGAAGACCTCGGCGAACACCGCGTTCATCGCCGGGAACGAGCCCATGTCGGCGAGGTAGACGGTGCACTTCAGCACGTCGTCGAGGGTCGCCCCGGCCTCGGCCAGCACGGACTCCACGTTGGCGAGCGCCTGGCGGGCCTGCGCCGCCACGTCGCCGACCCCCACCAGCCGCCCGCTGCCGTCCCAGGCCACCTGGCCGGCGGTGACGACCACCCCGCCCCAGGTCGCCCCCGGCGAGTAGGGATACGACGGCCGGGGCTGGAAGGCGAGGTTCTCGGGCCGCAGCGTTCGTCGGGGCATGGCACTCCTCCGTTGGGCGGGGGTGACGGGCTGGACGGCCCGGCGGCCCAGCGGCCCGGCGGACGGCGGCGCACGCCCCCCGGCACCACCGCTCCGGTCGCGTCGGCCCCGGCGCGGCGGGGCAGGCTAGCGGCCATGCCGGAGCCGACCCGCCGCCGGGCGAGCCTCGACCCCGCGCCGTCGGCCGAGGCCGTCGTCGACCACCTGCGCCCCGGCACCGACGTGATCGTCCCCCTCGCCAACGGCGAGCCGGTCGGCCTGCTCGACGCCGTCGAGGACGCGGCGGCCACGCTCGACGCCGTCAAGGTCCACCAGATGCACGCCCTCCACGACCGGCCCTACCTGCACGGGCGGCACGGCGACCGCCTGCGCCACGTCTCCTACTTCCTCTCCCCCGTCACCCGGCCGGCCTTCCACGAGGGCGGCCTCGACCTCGTCCCCGCCCACTTCAGCGAGGTCCCCGCCGTCCTGCGCCACCGGGCCCGCCACCCGCTCGTGCTGGCCGCCGCCTCGCCGCCCGACCGCCACGGCTACTTCTCCCTCGGCACCAACGCCGACTACGTCGCCCCGCTCATCGGGCACGTGCCGTTCTTCCTCGAGGCCAACGCCAGGATGCCGAGGACGTTCGGCCGCAACCAGGTCCACATCACCCAGGTGGTGGGGTGGACCCAGGCCGACTACGAGCTGGTCGAGGTGCCGCCGGCCGAGCCGGGCGAGGTCGACCTGGCCATCGCCCGCCACGTGGCCGAGCGGATCCCCGACGGGGCGACGATCCAGGCCGGCATCGGGTCGATCCCGAACGCCATCCTCCGCTGCCTGGTCGACCACGAGGACCTCGGCGTCCACACCGAGCTGTTCAGCGACGGCGTCATCGACCTGGTGCTGCGGGGCGTGGTCACCGGCGCCCGGAAGCGCCGCAACCCCGGGAAGATGGTGACGACGTTCGCGCTCGGCACCCGGGCGCTCTACGACTTCCTGCACGAGAACCCGGCCGTGGAGCTGCTGCCGGTGGACGAGGTGAACGACCCGAGGGCCATCGCCAAGGAGCCCGGCTTCGTGTCGGTGAACGCCACGACCGAGGTCGACCTGCTCGGCCAGTGCGCCTCGGAGACGATCGGCGGCCGCTACTGGTCGGGCAGCGGCGGCCAGGCCGACTTCGCCAGGGGCGCCATGTACAGCGAGGGCGGGATGGCGTTCATCGTGCTGCGGTCGACGACGACCGACGGGACCGTCTCCCGCATCCGGGCCCAGCTCACGCCCGGGTCGGTGGTGACCACGCTGAAGAACACCGTCGACCACGTCGTCACCGAGTGGGGGGTGGCCGAGCTGCGGGGCCGGACGATCAGGGAGCGGGCCACGGCGCTGATCGCCGTCGCCCATCCGGGGTTCCGCGACGGCCTCGCCGCCGACGCCCGCCGGCTCGGCTACCTCTAGGCCTGCGGCGCGGGCGGCCCGAGCCCGGCGGCCTCGGCTACCCCTGCGGCCCCGGCGGCGGCGCCCACCCCGAGCCCGGCGGCCCCGGCGGCCCCGGCGGCGGCGCCCACCCCGAGCCCGCCGGACCCGGCGGCCCCGGCGGCGGCACCCACCCCGAGCCCGCCGG